>DBCM01000013.1 GCA_002293045.1 Flavobacteriales bacterium UBA958
GTAACCCTTGTTCCGAATCCGGCAGATGATTACATTCATATTTCTGTGAATGGTTCAGAATCTTTTCAATTTAAGATTATAGACGCTATGGGTTCAACCATCATGCGTGATCAAGTAAGTTCATCAAAGAAAATAAATACAGCTGAATTTAAAAGTGGCGTTTACTTTGTTACTTTTGAAGGCCAATCAACCAAACCATTCACCAGAAAAGTAATTATTCGCCATTAAATGGCCTAACAATGGCTAAAAACAAGCACCGAGGTGCGCCCCACAAAAAATCTGAAAAACAATCAAGCGGTGGATACAGGAACCTAGTGCTGAATGTGTTTGCAAAAAACCAAGGAGCAACCTTAACCCACAAACAACTTTGTAATTTACTGTCCGCGAATACGCCAAACGAAAGGCAACACGTTTTTGATGCGCTGATGTCCTTGGTTGAAAAACGGCAACTCAATCAGCTGAATCATCACAGTTTTTCCCGCCCTATTCAAACGCCCGAAGAAGGTGTTTTAGAGATGAATGCCAAAGGATTTGGATTTGTTCGAATAGAAGGGTCCAACAAAGACGTAATGATTCGTGAGGAAAATAAAGGCATGGCGATGGATGGTGACCGTGTTCAATTCACTGTGATTAAAGATAGAAATGGCAGGAGGGAAGGGTTAATCCTGAATGTGCTAGAGCGCGGTCGAATGCAATTGGTTGGAACCATTCAGATTAAGAACCACAAAGCCATATTATATCCGGATTCCGCAAAATTCGGGGTGCCGGTTGAAATTCCAGAAGGAAAATTAAACGGTGCACAGCAAGGAATGCGCGCTGTGGTAAAAATAAGCGTTTGGCCTGAACAGCGAAAAATGCCTTATGGCGAGGTGGTAGCGCTCTTGGGATATGCCGGAACAAATGATGCAGAAATGATTTCCATTCTCATCAATCAAGGATTTGATCCATTTTTTCCAGAGGAAGTAATGCGAGAGGCAAGCATGATTTCTACGGAAATTACCGCGGAAGAAATAACAAAACGACGAGACGCGAGATCAATAACCACATTTACCATTGACCCGGTAGACGCAAAAGATTTCGATGATGCCATTTCATATGAACGTTTACCAAATGGAAACCTAGAAATCGGTGTACACATCGCGGATGTTGGACATTACATTCAAGAGGGTTCGGCCTTGGATAAAGAAGCGTTAAAACGATCAAATTCGGTTTATTTAGTAGACCGTGTGATGCCCATGCTTCCTGAGCAATTGTCCAATGTGCTATGTTCCCTTAGGCCCCATGAAGACAAACTAACCTTTTCCGCGTTCTTTGAATTCAATGAACACCAAGAAGTTATAAAATCGTGGTATGGAAAGAGTGTGATTCATTCCAATCGGCGCTATACTTATGAAGAAGTACAGGAAATAATTGAGGGAAAAGATGATCCATATGCCAACGAATTACACACCATTAATAAAATCGCAAAAGGGCTTCGCGCTAACCGCTTTAAGAAAGGTGCGTTGAACATCATCTCTGAAGAACTTCGATTTGTTCTATCTGAAACAGGGGTTCCCATCGGCACCTTATTAAAAACATCGAAAGAGTCTCATCAGTTAGTAGAAGAGTTTATGCTCTTGGCGAATCGATCCATCGCTTCATATTTAACCCCAAAAAAGGAACAGGCAGAAACCCATACTACCGTGTATCGGGTTCACGACTTGCCCGATATAGAAAAACTTGGTTTACTCACCATGTTTTGCGAAAAATTCGGATTAGAATTGCACATCGATCAAATCCAAGAGGCCGCAACAAACCTCAATAAATTACTTAAGCAAATTGAAAACGAGCCGTTCTTTTCACTAATTCAGGGAATGGTAGTGCGCTCTATGGCTAAAGCAGTATACAGCACAAACAACAAAGGACATTTCGGGCTATTATTCAAGGAATACACGCATTTCACCTCGCCTATTCGAAGGTATGCCGACCTTATCGTACATCGACAACTGTTTGAAAAAACCTCATCGGGCCGCATTAAACACCGCATCACATTGGAAGAGGTCTGTAAACGAATCTCCAGCAATGAGCGAAAAGCGATAGAGGCAGAGCGCGAATCGGTAAAATATTTTCAGACCTTAATGTTGATTGATCATATTGGAGAAGCCTTCGAGGGGATTGTTTCTGGGATTTCTGAATACGGTATTTTTGTACGCCTAAGCGCCAATAACTGTGAGGGAATGGTTTCGATTGCATCGATTACGGACGATCGATACTTCTTTGATCCAGAACGGTATGTAGTTCTTGGGAAGCGAACAGGTAAAACAATTAACTTGGGAGACCTCGTAACGGTTGTTGTTGATGAAGTAAGCCCAAGGAAACGTCAAATTGACTTAGTACTTAAATCGCATTAATTATTTTTCAGGAGAAAACGGATTACCGCTAGAAACACGCTGTAATTCATGTCCTTTTCTAAACATTTTTTGGGTCACTGGCTTGCCATTATTTCCATAAACAATGAACAGTCCGTCCTTTAAGCCATTCTTATAGTGGATTTCATTCATTTTGTTACCCCGCCGATCATTTTGATAAAATTCACCATGAAGAAGTCCTTGTTTAAATGTTGAAACCACTGCAGGGACGATCCCACCGGGATAATAGTTAATCCATTTTCCGGTCTTTTTTTCCAGGTTATATTTCCCCGTTTCTTTTATTGAAAAATCCACTTGAGAATATGCTTTATAGGTACCGTGCTTCACGCTTTGTTTTGATTTAAACCCTAAAGCGACCACATCCTGTGATGCATTTTTTAGTGTTTTAACCCGATAGGACACCTCTTCTTTTTTTCTTCCATTGTTATAAAATTCTGTCCATTTTCCTGTTTTATTCCCCATTTTGTACCTTCCAAAAAGCAGTAATTTCCCTTCGGGACTAAACGAATACCATGCGCCATTTAACTTACCTTTTTTATAAAAAGACTGATTTTTTAACCGTCCATTCGGCCAATAATTTTTCCATTCTCCTTCTTCTAGTCCCTGATCATATGCTCCCTCGAGTAATAGGGTCCCATCCTCATACCATGTTTGCCACCTGCCTTGTTTTAAATCGGCAACAAAGGAGCCTTTTTTAAACGGTGTGCCGTCTTTATAAAAATAATTCCATTTCCCTGCTTTTAATCCATTATCAAACGATGCCGTATATGAAAGTTCTCCCGAAGAATAATAAAACCGCCAATCGCCATGTTGTTTATCCTCCTTAAAAAAGCCCGTCATTTCTTCACCACCGTCTAATCTCCTCCAAACCCAAGGGCCCGCCTTTTTTCCCATTCGATAGCTTCCTTCCGTTTGTAAAACGCCGTTTTCATAATATACTAAATAGGTGCCGTCAAGCGAATCCTGTATAAAACTTTGCTTTTTCTCTACATTACCGTTTGCAAAATAAAACACCCATTCACCATGTTTTTTTCCTCCAATAAATCCTCCTTCAATCGATGTGCGTCCGGAGGCGAGCAATTCAATAAAGGGGCCGTCTCTTAGTCCATGATTAAACGTATATGACTCTTTCAGCCCTCCAAAGGTGAAATACGTGTTTACTTGACCCTTACCAGAAAAAACGGTTTGCGTGTGCAAGGAGTCGTTCTCAAAATACTCCAATAAATACGTGGTGTCATTCCTAACTAATTCCGTTTTCCATTTGGCAGCATTTACATTGTAATAATTCCATAAACCCTCAGGAGATCCGAGCTGATAATTTCCCTGAATAAGCAAGATGCCTTTTTCATCGTATTCCTTAAAACTAGAATCCGGGACATTAAACCTAGCAAAATACTGTTGTTTGATTTGTTTGTTTGGAAAGTAAGTAGTTTGTTTGCCATGCATTCTGTTTCGAAAAAAATAACGCTCCTCTTCAAGCGTACCATCTAAGGAATAAAAAAGCCACCTCCCGTGCTTTTCTGTGGTTTTTGGATTAAAGTCATCCACATAATAGGAGCCTGTTGAGTGTATACGCTTTTTGTTTGAATCCCAGTAAAGTTTAACTTTTGGACTTAGGTTTTCGGGTAAAATCTTTTGGCCTAAACATCTAGGGTTAACCAATAACAAGAGTAAAAATAAACCGAGGTATTTCATGTTCATAAAACTAAAAGGTATACTCACGTTACACTTACAACAACTGCCTAAGGATAAGAAAAATTCCCGTACCCCAAAAAACAATTCCGATAAGGATGTTTAGCCCACGGAGGAGTTTAACCGTTACTAAAGGCTTGATTTTATTAGCTACATAGGCTTTTAAGCAGTCGATCCCAAAGAAGGTAATTAATATTATAGCGATAAATATCACAATGTGTGCATCGCTGTCATAAGGTGCTACTAAATCAAAGCCTTTAGCAATTATTGCCAACCAGTAAATAACCACTCCCGGGTTCAGAAGATTTAGCATAAATCCTTTTAAGACCAACATGGAGTTGTCTTTATTCTTGTTAGATTTTATGGCCTTATCCTCAGAATCCAACAGGTCTTGATCAAGGGCCTCAGCACCCATCTTCACCTGTTTAAAAAATAAGTTATAAACCCCATACGCTATAAACAACGTGCCCCCCAATACGCTTAGAATTAAATTGTTTTTAACGTCTCCGAGGCCTTTCAATTGATACGCAAAAAACAATGAAATTACAATGTAAAACAGATCGCTCAAAAGCACCCCCGCATCAAAAATCAGGGCCGCTTTGAATCCTTTTGTAATGCTAGTTTCTAGCAGCACAAAAAAAACAGGACCAATCATAATGCTCAACAGAAAACCAATTCCGATGGCTTGGAAAACATACTCCATACTTACAAAAATAATCAAAAGGTTTGGGTACGGTTAATTCTCTTGGTTGCAATGAAATAAAAGTGGAATAATCCTTATCTTTGCCATATTAAATCAGATTCATGAGAACGAAATTAGCCAATGATAAGCTAGATGCTATTATAAAAATGGTAGAAAAAGAGGGGGTTCAAGCCCCTAAATTAATTGATGAATTAAAAGCTTTACGGGTGAACGCCTTGGAAGAGAAAGATCCATTAGTGGTTAAAGTACTTCGATTAATGTATGAGTACTTGGGCGAAAATGAGTCCTTTGGCGTTGAAGGTCAATTTGAAGAAGACGAAGAGGGCAATGAATATCCCTTAGAAATTGAAGAAAAAGAAAACCTATTATATTTATTGTCTTTATTGAAAAACGCAGAACAAAAAGTTAATCGGGAAGAATTGAAAGATTACCGTGATGCGATGAAAACAGAATTATATTAGGACCTGAGGCAACGTTTCCTGAAGTCTTTACGTCAATACCATACTGATAAGCGTTAGCTTAGATTTATTTAACTTGCAGAGAAAGCCGAAAAATCACCTTTTTCGGCTTTTTTAATTAACAATATCCGCAGTATTTTGCTGTATCTGAATGAGTAAAGGGCTGGTTTTCATCGAAAATTTGTGTTACCACCTCCGTAATCAATGCTTGAAAATCAGCTAACAATTCATGCGTTGTTGAAGACGGTAATTGCAAGGGGAAAAAAGCCTCTGTTTTTCGTTGAATGGCATATATCCCTATGGTTTCTGGGATTTTATTATAGTTATAGTTAAACAAAAACGCATACGTTGCCAATTGCAGTGCATGTTTACATGCCTTAAAGGACTCCGTAACCGTTTCTTTTTGTTTATAGGTAACGTCTTCGGTTTTAACGCGCCCGCTTTTATAATCTACCAATCTATAGGAGTTGCCAACCCGGTCTATTCGGTCAATAAATCCAATCCAATTTACAATCCTCTGCTCTCCCCCGATCGACAAGGTCATGGGGGCTAAAAGTTTCGCTTCTACGCGATGAATATACACGGGCTCTGATTGTGATTGAATGTAGGCGATGTCGTTTTTTAATAAATTAACCACGAGTTCTTTCGCAACGGTAAAGGTTAGCCAGTTTTTTCCGGATTCAATAAGTTTTTCATCTTGACTGAGGAAAATCAAAAACTCTTCTCTTAAAATATCTGGTGCACGAGTAAGCATTTCTTCTATATCTGCAGGTGTTATTGCTGGTGGAGGAGGCGTAATTAAGGCTCCAGCAGCATCCATTTCAACAAAAGGGTTAAAGAGTTTTTCCAGCGTATTGTGTATAAAGCGTCCCATACTGCTTGTTTCTAATTCCTCTTCCACAGACTCTTCCTCGCCAAATTCCGCCAAATAACGATAGTAAAAATCCAACGGACAATTCAAATATTTTGCAATGGCGCTTGCCGATAGATTTTTGGAAAAATAATGCTCCAATAATACGTGAATTTGTGGCCGCTTGACAACCACAGCAGAATCAAACTCATTGTGTTCAGGGAAGGCCGTCGTGTAAAATTGTCGCTCCAAGGTGCACTGCGGATTTATACTGGCTAATTCCATTTCTAATTGAGCGATATAGCGGCTTGGCTCTGAGGACCCCATGGAATCATTCGAAATCGCATAGGTAATGATCACGTCTTCAGCAGTGTGTAATAAGCGATAAAAGTGATGTGCAAACAACCCTTGTTTTTCTCGGGCCGTAGGCAGTCCTAAGCCCCTTCTTAGGTCCATTGGAATC
>DBCM01000063.1 GCA_002293045.1 Flavobacteriales bacterium UBA958
AAACATCCCAAACGGTGGGGCTCCGGTGAATTTAATACATCGAGCAGAAATTATCGAAATCATAGGTGCATTAATGGAAACGAACAAGACCGGTATATTCAACGTAGTGTATCCATTTCATCCAACACGCAAAGCATATTATGAGAAGCAATGCCTTGTTCGCGGATTGTTACCCTGTGAGTTCAATTCCGAAGGAACAGGCAAAATTGTTAATGGTTCTAAAATTAGCACCCTCTTGAATCGTCCTTATCGCTATAATATTGAATAAATTGATGCGATTTATATACCTTTGGTTGACGCCCATGAAACGGATTCTTCCTTTCTTAGTCTTTATGCTCCTGACCCTTGAGGTTCATGCTTCTCATATTATAGGGGGAGATATTTACTACGATTATTTGGGGAATAATCAGTATCGATTTTACCTTACGCTTTATCGGGATTGTGCATCAACGGGGGCGGCATATGATGACCCCCTTCAATTGGCGATTTATAATGGGAGTGGTGCATTGGTTCAAAATGTTAACATACCTTTTCCAGGAAGCACGCCGGTTCCGTTGAATTTTAATAATCCCTGCGCCACTGCTCCCGGAGGAATCTGTGTTGAAAAAGCAACATACACGGCGGTTGTTACACTTCCACCAACTCCTCTTGGCTATGACATCTCATACCAACGGTGTTGTAGAGGCCCGAACATCACCAACTTGGTGAATCCGGATGATACGGGCATAACCCTCACCACACACATCCCGGGAAGTAGCCTCGGAAACGGAACACTTTATCAAAATAGCTCCCCTCGATTTACTAATTATCCACCGATTCTGCTCTGCAATACAGAATCAATCAGTTTCAATCACAGCGCTACCGATCCCGATGGGGATGTATTAACGTATTCCTTAGTAACCCCGTTTTCTGGGGCCAGTTCAGTTACCCCATTGCCTCCACAAACCCCAGCCCCTCCTTATGCCCCCGTCATCTGGAATCCGAACTTTAACGCCAACACACCGCTTGGCCCAGGTTCAGGAATTACTATTAATGCAAATACCGGAATGATGTTAGTTACTCCACAAAATGTGGGGTTGTTTGTAGTTGGAGTAAAGGTTACGGAAACAAGAAATGGAATTGTCCTTGGGTCTACCGTAAGAGACTTCTTATTTAGAGTGTTTGATTGTAACATTACCCTACAAGCGTTACTGCCTACCCAAGAACAACTTCCAACCTTTGTTTCTTATTGCCAAGGGTTAACGGTGAACTTTGTAAACAACTCATACGGTGGTTCTTCCTACGCTTGGAATTTTGGTGTGCCCGGGGTAACGAATGACGTAAGCAACCAGGCGCAACCCGGGTTTACTTATCCCGTCCCTGGCACCTATAATGTGTCCCTGATTGTGAATCCTGGACAACCCTGTACAGACACGGCTTATATGTCAGTTACCGTAAACAATCCATTTTCGGTGTCTTGGTCGAGCGAAGACTCTTTGTGTATTGTAGGAAATCAATTCAATTTTATTGGAAATAGCAGCGCCCCTCCGGGGATTGGTACGTACACGTGGACTCTTGACAACGCGGCTTCTATACAAAGTGCGAATGGATTAACGGTTCCTAATGTGACGTTTGGAACGGCGGGTTATCATTCCATCATGCTGACAGGAGATAACGGCGACTGCATCACCTCATTTACTGACTCGATTTTTATTTTTGATATACCTGTAGCACAAGCCTCGACTCCACAAAACGTAAATTGTATCGGGCTTTCCATTCCATTTGGCAACACTTCCAGTAATGCATTAACTACCCATTGGGACTTTGGAGTCATAGGTCTATCGAATGATACCAGTAATACGCTCGCACCAACCTACACCTATGCCAATGCGGGAACCTACCAAGTTATTTTGAATGTAAGTTCTGGTCTTAATTGCAGCGATTCAGATACCCTAACAATCACCATAAATGAACCCCTAGTGTTATCCTATTCAAATACAGATTCACTGTGCATCAACGGGGGATTATATACTTTCGACGGAACGGTCAGTGGTCCCCCTTCGGCCACCTATTGGTGGGATTTTGGCCCTCACGGAATTCCGCAAACCGCAAATAGCGTTGATGTTTATCCAGTAGGATTTAGTCATGCCGGTGTTCAGCCCATTACGCTTTACGGTGCCTTTGATAATTGCATTGATTCAATACAAGGAAGTGTGTATGTATACTTTGAACCAAGCATTGGATTTACGATGATTCCAGGGCTACAATGTGTGCCGTTTTCGGCGACCTTTATCAACACCTCAACCTCTGATGGTCCGGCAACCTATAGTTGGGACTTTGGGGATGGGGCAACCTCCAGCAGCCTCAATGGATTTCACGTGTATACCGTAGTTGGCAACTACAATGTTGGACTTACCATGACCACGCTTGAAGGCTGTATCGATACCCTCAATTTGCTTCAGCAAGATTTAATTGCTGTTAATCCCTCCCCCATCGCGGCATTCAGCGTATCTCCGAATCAAATAGATGTGTGCAACAATGAAGTTACGTTTACCAATCTTTCCCTTGGGGCAACCTCATACTCCTATATTTTTGATCATCGGGGATTTTATTCTGAGTTACCAGATTTTACGCATGAATATCAACATACGGGGACTGATTATCCGACACTCACCGTATCCAATGAGTTTGGCTGTAAAGATTCTACCCGAGAAACCGTCCTGGTTCTTCCGTTTTCAATCTATTTGCCGAATACATTTATTCCAGATCAAGACGGAAAAAACGATGTATTTAAAGCAGAAACGAGCTTTGAAATAAATGAGTGGGAATTTATAATCTATAATCGATGGGGACAACGCGTTTTTGAAACCAATAATCTTGCGGAAGGATGGGATGGTATATATAATGGTAAGTCGGCCCTGGATGGAACATACACGTATAACATCAGGTATAGGGGCTGTGAATTCCCAAGTGCATGGCAACAGCTTACAGGGTCGGTGCGCTTATTACGATGATTACTTACGCAACACGAAGTTTTGTCCCAGGTAAACTTTCCTAACCTGCTCATCATTTGCCAAATCCTCAGCGGAACCGCTTTTAAGAATCTTTCCTTCAAATAACAAATACGCACGATCCGTAATGGAAAGGGTCTCTTGAACATTGTGATCTGTAATCAACACTCCGATATTTCGTTTTTTCAAATCGGCCACAATAGACTGAATGTCTTCCACTGCAATGGGGTCTACCCCTGCAAACGGTTCGTCTAAGAGCACAAACTTGGGGTCGGTAGCTAAGGCTCGGGCGATTTCTGTGCGGCGCTTTTCTCCTCCCGATAGGCGATTTCCTAGATTCGTTCGGACGTGATTTAAAGAAAACTCAGAGAGTAACTTTTCTAATTTCTCTTCGCGTTGGGGTTTAGATAAATCGGTCATCTCTAAAATTGCGAGAATGTTGTCTTCCACGCTTAATTTACGAAAGACAGAAACTTCCTGCGGAAGATAACCAATACCCAATTGAGCGCGTTTATACATTGGTAATTTTGTGATTTCCGTTCCATCTAAAAAAACTCTTCCTTCATCCGGTCTAACCAAACCAACAATCATATAAAAAGAGGTGGTTTTTCCTGCACCATTTGGGCCCAATAAACCAACAATTTCTCCCTGACTAACTTCAATCGAAACGCCGTCAACCACACTTCGGTTCCGGTAGGTTTTTCGAATTTGTTCTGTATAGAGTTTCATGGGTCGAAATTACTAAAAAATGAAGCAGAAACCCCTCTGGTATGCCACATTCCTATTTCACCTCCTTATCACTGAATCCCAAATCCAACCATTCAACTAAAAGACCAAGGGTTAGATTTATTAGAGCTCCATGAATATCCCTGAAAGTTCATACATTTGCTCATGGGCCGATGTTTCAGTGTTTTCTTTTTGGTGATGTTGATTACTCCTGCAACATGTCAAGAAAAAAAACCTAATTTCTTGATTCGATACGTGCACAAATTCATCAGTGATTCTACGGAGAAATCTAAGCCCCAAAACCTGATATATCCAACCATAGCATATGCTCCTGAGACCAAATGGGAATTCGGAGTAAGCTCTGTTTTAGTCGGCTATGCAAACCGAGACACAAACAACCGACTCAGTGAATTAAGAGCCTTTGGATTTATTACCACCCTGAAACAATATGGAGGGATATTCGAACACGCTCTTTACACCAATAAAAACCGGTGGTTCATGCTTGGATTATTAAAAACTCAAAGTTTCCCTCTTTCTTATCATGGAATCGGATACGACACTCCAACGGAAAAAATTGCGGTGGTTGAAGCATTCACCTTTAATTGGCGTGAGCGCTTCCTTCGCAAGGTAAGGGGTAATTTTTACATGGGGTTGGAATTAGATTTTCAGCGCTTAAGCCGCGTGAATTTTGTTCCCTACACAACCAACTCACAATTGCTAACCCCTACCGGGTATACTGGTTATTCTAACATGGGCGTTGGTGTGGGGTTGTTGTACGACAACAGACATAATGTGTTGAATGTTAGAAAAGGTTTATTTGCAGAAATCGCGATATTAAACTACCGAAAGACGCTAGGAGCCAGCAATAACTTTAGCTCGATTTTTACGGATCTTAGGGTGTTTTATCCCATCCGAAAACGCAATGTCTTGGCCATTCAATCGATGGGACAATTTACATTGGGAGACGCGCCATTCAACCAAAACGCCCTAATGGGTGGGGAAATGATGATGCGAGGATACTATTTGGGACGTTACCGAGATCGACATTTTCTGAGCATTCAAAGTGAATATAGAATGTTGCCTTTGTCCTTTGCTAAAAAATTTGGACTTGCTGTATTCGCCTCTGCGGGAATGGTATACAATAACCAATCAAAGATCACGAGCCAGTATTTTAAATATGCCGGTGGTGCGGGCATCCATTATTTGCTGTTCCCCAAAAAAGATGTTTGGACCCGTTTTGATGTCGCGGTTAACAATGAGGGGGGAAGCGGGTTATACCTATACTTGGGTTGTGCTTTTTAATCAAGCCGATTGGTCCTCCAAATTTCTGAGTTCCTTGTTTCTTACTACCCGTTTAGAGACAAAAATTCCAATTTCATATAATGCAATAATCGGTATTGAAACAATAATTTGAGATAACATATCTGGAGGGGTGATCACGGCAGATATAATGAGAATGACTACAATAGCATGCCGTCGGTATTTTTTTAAAAAATCCGGTCCTATCAAACCGATTTTAGTCAGGATATAACTTGCGATGGGTAATAAAAAGAGCACCCCTGTGTAAAATACCGTAGAAATTATGGTGCCCATGTAAGAGCCAATCGTAAAAATATTCTCTATTTCAGGACTTATTTGAAATCCCCCAAAGAACTGAACCGTTAAGGGGGCAACCACAAAATAGCCAAAAATAATCCCAGAAAAAAAACATAAACTCACATAAAAAACCAAGCCCTTTGCGGCACGAAGTTCATTTTTTTTTAATCCCGGTTTTACAAACGCCCAAATCTGATAGAAAATATACGGCGCATTAATAATTAGCCCCCCCATTATAGACATCATCATGGCGTAGTTGAATTGTCCGGAAACGGTCATACTCTGCATTTTAACCGCAGTATCTGTTACACAAACGCCAAAATAGGTGCACAAAACTCGGAACGTAATGAACTCTTTATCCTTTAGGACTAAAAAAACATGGTTCATAACCCACTCTTGATAAATCCACAACACAACGCCAACTAAAATTACTGCCACTGCAATGCGCACTAAACGCCACCTAAGTTCATCCAGGTGTTGTAAAAAACTCATTTGTTGATTTTCAGGCATG
>DBCM01000033.1 GCA_002293045.1 Flavobacteriales bacterium UBA958
TCGTTTCCGTGGTAGTAAATGTGACCGGTACACAAGGAGTTGTGCGCAGCAACACTGAGGCCAATTCCCCCACAAACTCTTCCGAGCTCCATGAGCGCGGTAGCATATTCAAAATAAGTAAAGCCTGACCCGCCATAAGATTCAGGAACGAAGATGCCGAGTAATCCCAACTCTCCCATGCGCTTCATCGTTTCTACAGGAAAGTGCTCGTCGCGATCCCAATCCATCATGTAGGGTCTAATTTCTTTTTCAGCAAAGTCGCGCACCATTTGTGCAATCATTTGCTGGTTTTCATTTTTTTCAAAGTTCATGTTGATTGTTGTGTTGATGTTAATATTGAACGAGATTTGAAATGTTGTCTGAGAAGGTTCTGAGTTTTTCACGCCCTTCTAAAAATTGCAATTCAACCATAAAATTGAATCCTGCAACTACGCCTTGGCATGTTTGAATTAACGCCGCCGCCGCCGCCGCGGAACCACCCGTTGCCAATAAATCGTCGTGGATTAAAATACGATCACCGGGAGCAAAGGCATCGGAATGCATTTCAATCACTGCGGAACCATATTCCAAATCGTAGGCATGAGAAATTTTTTCATACGGTAACTTGCCTTGCTTCCGAATCATAATAAACGGAATTCCAAGTGCCATCGCTACGGGGAATCCAAATAAAAATCCGCGGCTTTCAATGCCAGCAATGCCTTGTAAGTTGGCGTGTTTATAGCGTTCAGCTAGGGCTTCAACGATTTCGTTGGACAAGATTGGGTCTAACATAATGGGAGTGATGTCTTTGAACACAATTCCCTCCTTTGGGAAATTATTTACATCGCGAATCGCTCCTTTGATTTTTTCTGTTAATTCCATATCACAAAGATACGTATGGTTCTAACTTCTCAAAATCTTCTGCGTTAATTAAATGTGATTTTCGAAGTTCTTGTATAGATTGAAATCCCCCAAGTTGAATTCTCATCTTTACAATCGAGTTCGCTTGCCAACGGGTTATATAAGGGTGGCGATCCAGTACCTCTACCGTAGCGTTATTGATGGAAATTCGACGGATATTTGGTGCGGAAAAGTCAAGTCGTGCACACAGTAGGGCATAAATGTCTGGCGTCATTTTATAGACTTCAAGGAGTTGCTCCGGTTTTAAAAATCCTCCCAGTGAACGCTCATAGCGCATTATCATTTTAGCATAGAATGATCCAATTCCTTTTATGGAAACCAGTTGAGTGCTGTCAATGGTTTCAATCCTGTAATAGATTGCTTGTTGTTGTTTTTTTTCTGGGGGAGGTATTGGCTGAATTCGTGGGGTAACTGAAGAGTGATCTGGATAAAATGTAGAGTCTTTAATTTGTTCGAACAGCGCGTCAGGAATTACAAAAATTCGTTTTAAATCGGCATTTGATTTCAGGGGATACTTACAGAATTTAAGCACCACTTCCGCTTGTTTCTCTGATAAACCGAGCGCCATCCATTGCGCTTTGGTGTATTCATTGGGGTTGAATTTAGTGGGTGGCGCATGGTAACGATTCTTTTTATAACTCCAAGCGTTTTTTCTAGCTGTCTTTTTATAGGCCTGAATTTTTTTTTGGACCGTTATTTCTACGGCTATTGGATCTCCGGGATACAAGGTTCTAATAATTCGAGGGCTTAGTGCAATTCCGAGGGCGAGGATAGACCACGCGATTAGTCCGGATTTGGATCGCTTCGTTAGTTTAGGTTGTTGACTCATAGCCTACCCAAACGTAATTTTTAAACGTCCTATTGCTTTTTGGTGGTAAGAAAATAAACTGGAACACCTAATGCCACAATGAAGAGTCCGATTAAGGTATTTACAGGGCTGTAGATTAAGAGAATTAAACAAATACTGCTGGTAATCGCAATGTAGAGTAATGGGAGTAGTGGGTAGCCAAATGCTTGGTAAGGACGGGGTGTATTAGGTTCTGTTTTCCGCAAACGAAAAATACCTGAGATGGTTAAAATATAAAACAACAAACTGGCAAAGGTGCTGTAGGTGAGTAGGTCCTCGTATTTCCCGGACAAACACAAAACGGATGCCCATGCGCATTGAATCCATAAGGCAGCGCTCGGAATCCCATGGTTATTTAGTTCATTTGCTTTTTTGAAAAATAAGCCATCGTTGGCCATCGCATGATATAAGCGGGAACCGGCAAGGATAAGACCATTGTTGCAGCCAAAGGTTGAAATCATTATTAAGCCGGCCATTATTAATACACCGGGTTCTCCAAAAATCACGTGAGCCGCCGCAGCACCCACCCGGTTACTTGGGGCATTCATGATGTCTTGATTAGGCAATAACATGAGGTAAGCGAAATTGGCTAAAACATAAATTACGGTCACTATGAGTGTGCCTAGGAACAAACTTCGCGGTATATTTTTTTTAGGATCTCTAATTTCCCCAGCAATAAATGTTACATTATTCCAAGCATCTGCAGAGAACAGGGAATTAATGATTGTTGCTCCGAGCGCACCCACCAAGGCCCAGCCTATTAGAGGCGTTGTACTTATTGTTCCAGCCTCGTTGCTTGTTGTCTTGAACGCCCTCCATGCATCAGCCATATTTAAGGCAAACACATTCGTTTTAAAACCCAAGTAAATCCCTAAAATGATAAGGGCAAATAGGGCAAATAACTTCGCTGATGTAAATACAAATTGAATGATCTTACCATTCTTTAATCCTTGAGCGTTTGAATAGGTCAAGATCACCACGGAACCAATGGCAACGATCTGCCCATAGGTGAGTTTTAGGATTGAGATATCCAATAGCACATCGTTTAATGAAGGGAAAAATACAGCGGTATATTTAGCAAAAGCAACGGCTACAGCGGCAATCACGCCGGTTTGTATTACGGTAAACACCGTCCATCCGTACAGAAACGAAGGCAACCTTCCAAACGCTCGTTGAATATAAACGTATTGTCCACCTGCATTGGGCATCATCCCCGCCAATTCACCATAGCTTAGGGCTGCTAAAATTGTAATAATGCCCGTTAATATCCACAAGAGAAGCATCCATGCGGGAGAACCGATGTCATTCATCATAATTGAGGATACAATGAATATTCCGGAGCCAATCATAGAACCAGCAACAAGCAGTGTAGCATCAAGGAGGCCTAAAGACTTCTGTGGGACATTGCCCATTGATCGCGGTAGATTAAAGGGTTTCTATTTGTGCAAATGAGAGTTTTTTCTGCTGTAAGCAAAATAGATGATTAACCCCAGCGCCATCCAAGCGCCAGCAACTTTAAGGGTTTGAATGTCCAGGGAAACAATCATTGCCGTACAGACAAGAATACCTAGAATTGGAACCAAGGGAACCAACGGTGTTTTGAATGGACGCACAAATTCAGGGTTTTTTACACGCATAATCCAAACTCCTGCACTCACTAATATAAACGCAAAGAGGGTACCAAACGATGTAAGGTCACCTGCTACACTTCCGGGTACGAAGGCCGCAAATAATCCAACAAATACAAACAATATCCAATTTGCCTTAAATGGCGTTTGAAACTTTGGATGTAATTCACCAAAAGCTTTTGGTAATAATCCGTCATTGCTCATAGAATAAAACACACGGCTTTGTCCCATAAGCATCACCAAGATTACGCTCGAAAATCCAGCTAAAATAGCCACATTAACACCAGTTGCTAGCCACTCATATCCTTTCATATAGGTGCTAATTGTGTAGGTAACGGACGCTTCTTTTCCTAATGCTGGGTCGCCAAAATCAGACCAAGGAGCAACCCCTGTTAATACATGCCCGAAGAGGATATATAGTACGGTACAGACTACCAGTGACCCAAGGATTCCTATGGGCATATCGCGTTTTGGATTCTTAGCCTCTTGCGCTGCTGTAGATACGGCATCAAAACCAATAAAGGCGAAGAAAACAATTCCAGCTCCGCCAAGAACACCACCCCATCCCCAATCAAAGAAACCTTCATGCCCTTTTACTCCTTCCGGGATTAAGTATGGTGAATAATGTTCTGGATTAATAAATTGCCATCCAATCACGATAAATACTAAAACTATTGCCACTTTAAGAAATACAATAATTGCGTTAACGAACGCAGATTCTTTAGTACCGCGAATTAAAAGTGCAGTTAACATAAATAAAATGATCAATGCAGGGGCATTAATAATCCCTGAAGCACTTTGAACCGCA
>DBCM01000153.1:0-16345 GCA_002293045.1 Flavobacteriales bacterium UBA958
CGTTGCGTGCCATTGAAACCAGAAAATATGTGGTGCGGTCTGGGAACACGGGCATCAGTTCGGTATGGAATTCGAGCGGTGAATGCATTAAGCAACTTGGATATGATACAAAAGGCGTACTCACCGCAAAGGTTCCGCTAATCAAAGGAAAGACCTTTTACGTTCGCTTTGGCGATTATTTGGGTTGGGTGAGTGTTCTTCTATTCTTAATGCTGGTTGCCGTTCGTTTTAAGACGCAAAAGAACGTGTAAGAATCAGGTTTAGTGTTATTGTATCGCGCCCTTTCAGGGCTAGGGTATTACGCCCTTTCAGGGCTAGGGTATTACGCCCTTTCAGGGCTTTTCTTGGCCGGCATGAAACAAAAAAAGGGGGGCCTTCCTACCTACGCTAACGCTTCGGTGGAATATCGGCACACCCCTTCTCCATCAATCAACGTCGTATTAGTACCCTGGATTTTGAATCAGGTTTGGATTTAAGATAATATCTGAGGTAGGAAGCGGATATAACTCCAAGTTTGGATCGATACCAATTCCAGCTACATCACCGCCTTTAAAGGGCCACACATAGGTAGAACCGGCAAACAATCCAAAGCGAATTAAATCTGTTCTTCGGGTTCCCTCCCACTGCATTTCACGTGCGCGCTCATCAATGATCTCAGACAAAGTAACTGTGGCCAAATTGTGCAGGTTATCGCCGTAGGCGCGCTCACGAATCGAATTCATGTATTGTAGAGCGGTACCTTGATCACCAAGGCGTAAACTCGCCTCTGCCATCATCAAATAGACGTCTCCCAATCTAAACATCGGGAAATCGATGTCCGTATGTGGTGAATTCGCATTGTTAGATGCGGTTAGGCCAGCGCTGGTTACATTCTTAAACTTCGGATTCGCATACCCTTGGGTAAATGTTCCTAAGGTGGTGATGTCTTTGGTTTGACCCGCGGTGTAAAATAAGTAACGAGAATCTTCCGTGGTATCCGCAAATTTGTTTACCAAGGCTTCGGTTGCTCGCAAACCAGCCCACTTGCCATTTACTCCATAATCTGCAGCCACCATAGAGCCCCCTAAAGAAGCACACACTAGGAATGTCGTTCCACCCCAAGTTTGTGCATACAACCCATCATATACTACTGGGAAGATAATTTCAGGAGATGTATTGTTATCTGCTAAAAATAATTCTTGATAACTGTCATCCAAGGTGAATGGTCCCGCATCGATGATTTTCTGGCAATAGTCTTTACAATCAGCCCATCGCGCTGTTCCGGTATACACTTCTGCATTCAAATACAATTTAGCCAACAAGGCTTGTGCTGCCGCTTTGGACGCATGCCCATATACCACAGAAGAGGCTGGGGTTAGGCTTGGCTCAACGGCTAAAAGTTCTGATTCCACATACGCAAATAAGTCTGCCCGTGTGATTCGTTCTGGTTGAAAAGCTCCTACTTTATCATTCTCATCAACAAACGGAACATTACCAAATAAATCCATGGCATGATAATAACTCAATGCCCGTAAAAATCTAGCTTCGTTGCGGTACATGCGGATCATCTGCTTATCGCTTTCACTGAACCCTCTCTCCTCTAATTTCCCATCGTTTGCTTGACCAATGAATTCATTACACAAGGTGATTTGGTAATAGATGCGATAGTACATTCCTTTAACCCACACATTCTCTGCATTGATATCGTTTTTTACCAATTCAGGAATTCCTGGGTCATTCCATCCACAAACCGCTTCATCTGTTGGTAATTCTTGCAAATTCCAAAGTACACGCACGTAGGCAGAGAATCCCTCATCGATGCCCGCGATATCGGCTTGTCCTGCAGGACCCTGATTTCCAGTCATGGAAAGGCCGGAATACAATTTAGCCAGTACTTTTATGTAATTGTTTGGGTCTTTGTATACGGTTTCTGCATTCAGCCCGTATTTTGGGGATTGATTTAATTGTTTATTACAAGAGAAACCGAGTAACAAGGTTCCTAGTAAGGCAGTATATAAAATTGACTTTTTCATGATCGTTAATTTAAAAATCAAAGGTTAAATTCAAGGTATAAACACGCGGTCTTGGGTAGAAATTATTATCTACTCCGCCACCCACTTCAGGGTCTTGTCCTGAATACTTGGTAACTACAAACACGTTTTGAACCGAAAGACCCGCATTCAATCCAATTTTATTTTTGGTGAAACCAAGTTTACCAAAATTGTATCCTACGTTGATATTATCCACGCGTAAGAAATTTGCTTTTTCTAAGTAATGATCGGATAACAACTGGTTCGTGGTTGTTTTTTGTACTTCATCTTCATAGTACAGCGAACTGATGTTGTTTAAATATTTCTTTGTACCGTCCACTGCGGTAAATGTTCCGCTGTTTGAATGGATGTTATTATAAATCGTTGCGCCTAACTCACTGCGCATAGACACGCCTGCATACCATTTTCCATATTGGAAATTCAAGGCCGTTCCGAGGAAGATTTGTGGAGCCACCTGGCCCGCATAATAACGGTCTTCGATGTTGATTACGCCATCGTTATTACGATCAACAAAGGCATTCGTGTCTTTCCATTTATCGGTTGCTGTAATGTCGCCATCGCCGTTCATGTCGATGCTTGCTTGCTGACCGACTTCGATCAAGCTGCCGTCTGTGTCATATTGCTGCTCATACAAGAAATACGTAAAGGTTGGATACCCCACTTGATGAATCAACACTTGGTTACCAATGCCTCCGGCGATTCCACCTACCAAGATTCCGGGAGAATTCGGGTCTTCAATTTGAGATAACTTAGTCACTTGATTCACGTTATGCGTTGCATTCACCATCCAATCTAAGCGTGTTTTCTTTTTTGCGATAATTCCAACATTCAAGCTCGCTTCAATCCCCTTGTTTTCCATCCCGCCCACATTGGTTAAGATTTGATTGGTAAAGTTAGTTCCTGCCGGTACCGCTACCGTTGCAAGCAGGTCTGAAGTAAGTTTCTTATATACGTCGATGGAACCGGAGATTCGGTCTTTTAATAACCCGAAATCCAATCCGATGTTGTAGCTTGTGGTTGTTTCCCATTTCAAGTTGGCATCAAAGCCTGCAGGACGGAATACGGTGTAGTATTGTCCGCCGAACGCGTACTGTGCGGTTGGACCACCTTCAAAGTAATTCCCGATATAGGCGTAATCACCGATGCCATCTTGCTGACCAGTAACCCCCCAGCCGGCACGAACTTTCAACATATTGATTGCTTTCACATCCTTCATGAATTTTTCTTGGCTAATGATCCAAGCCGCAGAAGCGGCAGGGAACCAACCCCAACGTTGCTCTGGACTGAACCGTGATGAACCGTCGCGACGCATAGATACATTAAGTACATACCGATCGTTCACGGAATAAATGGCTCTGGCGTAATAAGACAATAAGGCATTCTTGGTGTAGAAAGGATTTGCTGCAGGTAAGGTAATAACCGAATCCTGTGCTTGGTTATAGGAAGGATTGTTCGGACTTTCAGTGTACCAATCTTGGTATGAATACCCTGCGGTAAGATCCAAAATTTGATTTTTTAATTTATCCCCTGAATTATAATTCGCATAGGCTTCTATGAGTTTATTTCCTTTAGTTTGACGGTATTGACTGTAGCTTCCTTGGGTGAAATATCCAGCAGCAGAGGTCGCTTGGGTTTCTGTATATCCAGTTCCTTCAGACTGGTCTGTACCGACATTCACCACCGCTTTAAGCTGCGGTAAAAACGGCATTTTGTACGTCGCTTTTGCATTACCGATGTAGCGATTAACCACGCTTCGATCTTCCGACTGCATGATTAAACCGAGTGGATTTCTTCCGGAAAGGGTGTTTGGCTTGTTGTTGTCAACCCATTCAAAATATCCGCCATACAATGATGTATCTGAGTAAACCGGTTGAGTTGGGTCAAAGAAAGCTGCTCCCAAGGCACCGCGGTTCGCAAAGAATGCGCGCGATTGCACTAATTTTTGATTCACCTCCAATTGAAGGGCGCCATCTAAAAAGCTTGGTGTCATGTTTAGACTCAAGGAAGTTCGATTCATATTATCGCGCTTCAATAAACCATTTTCATTACGGTTTCCGATAGACAAGCGATACGGTAATCCTTTAATCCCTCCAGTAATTGAAATGTTATTATCTGCAACAATTGCATTTCTAAACACCTCGCGTTGCCAGTCGGTATTTGCTGTTCCTAGTAAGGCCTTTTGCGCAGCAGTTCCTTTACGGTTGATGAGAGCGCGTAAGGAATCCCCAGTGAGTACATCCGCATATTTCGCAATGGTAGACAAGGACGTTTTTGAATCCAATACCACCTTCACTTGGTTTTGGTTTACTGCACCTTTTTTCGTAGTAATGATAATCACCCCGTTTGCAGCCCGTGAACCATAAATCGCGGAAGCCGATGCATCTTTCAACACCACAAACGACTCAATATCGTTCGGGTTAATTAAAGACAACGGATTCGCTGCACCCGAAATACCTCCATTGTCTAGGGGAACTCCGTCAACGACAATTAATGGATCATTACTCGCATTAATGGATGTACCTCCACGAAGTCGTAAGGTACTCCCTGAACCAGGTGCGCCATCATTCGACGTAACTTTTAATCCCGCGACTTTCCCCATCAAGAGTTGTTCAGGCGTCGCCAAAGAGCCCTTTAAAAAATTCTTCTCATTGATGATAGTAGCCGAACCAGTCAAATCTTTTGTTCTCGTGGTACCATAACCGATAACGACAACCTCATCAGAGGTTTTTTGATTATCCCCAAAAACCAGGTTCTTTGTAACGGTTCCTCCACCTGAGATTGACACATCAACGGTCATATCTTCTAATCCAATCAAACGCAAGGTCAACACATAACTTCCATCCGCTAATCCGGTGATTTCATAGGCACCATTGACATCAGAAAAGGCAACGCCTTTCGTTGGTCCATCTGCCAGAACTTTCACATCGCTTAACTTATTTCCTTTGGCGTCTTCAATTACGCCATTAATTTTACCTGTTTGCGCAAATCCGAGGACAGACAAGGCCAACATTAAAATCAAGGAAAAAGATTTACTAAATAATGGTTTATTCATAATCTCTTAAATTGTTGTTAGTTTTTAATTAAAGTGCTTTCAAATATACTTTTTTTTTCAAAATGTCATTATGACACAAAGAAAATTATGGGAATTTGATTTTCAATTTGTTACCATCCTCCAGTTTATAAAGTAGGCGTGCAGTTTTCGTTGTTGAGTCAAAAGTTATCTTGGTGTCTTCTCCTAGCAATTGATCATTGGTCCTACTAACAATTCGAGGTGCTTCAGATACATTGTGGATGACCAGCGTAACTCCTGGACTAAATGGTTTGCAAAACGGACTGTTAGCGTTCACGTTAATTACGGAATTTCTCCTTGACTTTTTAAGGTAGTCAAATTCGAATAAGGTGAAACAATCCCCATCAAAATCTTGTCGTGAAGTCCCATCATCTTCGAATAACTTCCCTTCAGAGGCAGAAACCGTAGGATCGTAATAGAAATGTACCTCCACATTATTTACAGAATACTCCTCGGTAGACTGTATGCCTTTTTTTGCCATCGGGATGAACGCACCCGCTTTAACAAAAACCGGAATTTGATCCATGGTCAAGGAATCAATGGTGGGTTCATTCCAAACCATTTCCATTCGGGATCCCCAAAAACAGCGAGCCGTAGTTATGAATTGCTTCGGCACAACACGTTCGTCTGTGTACAGGTTAAACCATGGATTCGAGTCAGGAAAATCAATTTTTGCGATTTTTTGTCCTTTTTCTGTTACTGGGACAACAAACATGTCGGGACCCCACAGGTAGCAATCGGTACGATTCAAATACTCTTTACGCTGGGGATATTCCATGAATACAGGGCGCATCAATGGAATTCCAGTCGTTGCATTCTCATACGCCAGGGTATAGTTATATGGAAGTAAGCGATAGCGCCACTCAATGGCTTGCTTGGCCAACGCTTTTGTTTGAGGATCTTTGAAAATCGCTTCACTGGCCACTTCCTGCTGCGCATGCGGACGAAAAACTGGTTGAAATACACCATATTGCAACCAACGAACATAGAGTTCTGGGTCATCGTTCGCTCCACCAAAGCCACCAAGATCGGAATGTAGGTATCCAATCCCTTGCAAGCCTGCCTGCAGGGTGAGCTCCACCTGAGGTTTTAATCCGCCCCAGGTGCGATTCACATCCCCAGTCCATGGGATCATTCCAAACCGCTGCGAACCTGAATATCCTGAACGCATCAAAATGAACGGTCGTTTGGTCGGAAAATCAGCTTTATATCCGTCGCTAATCAACCGAGCCCAATCATGGCCATAGGTATTGTGTACCCGATTTGATCGACCATTGACGTGATACAACTCATCGGGGTGCACCTCAGGCTCACCTAAATCTCCCCAAATTCCTTCTACCCCCATGTCGATTAAGCCTTTATAGATATCCCAAAACCACTGCTTGGTTTCTGGCTTGTAGATGTCCAATAATCCCGTATTTCCAAAATAAAAATCATAGGTAAACGGCTTTTCGCCCGTCACATCCGTGCACAACAATTTTTTGGCCTTGGTTTCCTCCCAGGTGCGCGAGGTGGTTAAAATAAACGGCTCTGTGATCAGTACTGTTTTAACCCCATTGCTTTTAAAATCGGAGATCATCTGCTTAGGATTCGGAAAGCTGTCCCTGTGGAATTCAAAATTCCCTAAGGTGCCTTGGATGGTCGTGCCAAACCAATACAAATCAAATACTATGGCATCTAATGGAATGCTATCGGCTCTAAATTGTTGTACAACATTGCGTGCTTCTTGTTCCGAATGGTACCCAAAACGGCTCGCAAAATTACCAAAGGTCCAACGCGGAGGAAGGGGTTGTCTTCCGGTTAAACTGGTATACGAGGTCACTAATTCTTTCCAATTATCCGCTGCGATTACTTGATAGGTTTTTCTTCCACCGGAGGTTTCATATGTAAGGCTGCTGTCTTTTTTCGAATCCAAATCCAGAAAACCGGTGTACGAATTATCAAAGTGCAAGGCATAAAGCCGGTCTGAAATCACCAAGGGCATGCAGTAGTTCATCTGTTCTGAATGCGTTTCATATCCGTAATGGGCCTTATTGTAAAGCGGCAACCTATACCCTCTTCGGTCCATTCCTACTACTCGATTTCCCGTTCCGAATATTTTTTCTCCTTGACTCAAATTAAACTGAATCTTTTCCATGCTCGAATCCACATCATATCCCCAACGTTCAGACAGCAAGTATTTACCTTTGTGCCAATAGGTGATTTTAAACGGATTCGTTTGAATTAAAATAACAGGATTCATTTTCTTATCCCGATCTTCTTTGTGATAAATATGAATAAAGGGAGGAATCAACGCATTGGAGGTTGCTGCCCAAGTCAATGAATTTTCATCCGGTTTTTTTTCTACCGTGTGAGAGTTGGCTTCATGCTTTTGACCGTTCGGAATAAAGGTGGTTTCGATAATGTTCGGACCATAGGATCGGAAAATGTACTCCCCATCCGAAACGGAAACTTTAACTCCCGCAGGAATTGACGCAATGCTCTTAAATTGACGTGTCGGATTTTGACTCCACACCGTAGCGTTAATCCATGAAAAAAATACCAGGACTAAGACCTTAGCTACAATTCGATGATCCATGCGGTTTTTCCTGGAATGGTTAATGATTTCTGCGACATGTCAATGAAGGTGTCGGATAATACCTCTTTTTTTAGGGGAACCGCCCGAATAGAAAATTTATCCAGGACATCAACAAAACGACTCGTTGCAATGGATTGAGCATCCATAGAATTATTCAGTACGACCATGATTTTCTTTTCTCCAAGGATTCTAAAATAAACATACACGTTATTCTCCGGGACATACTGCACTAGGGTTCCTTCATGAATTACGGCTTGGTTTTTACGCCAATTGAGTACCTTTTTGGTAAATTGAAAATACGCTTCTTGTTCTGGAGTTCGACCAAATTTTGAACGTTTTCGGACGTCATCTTGCGCATAAAATGCCGTCAATGTATCGGTATCCCACCCGCCCGGAAAATCTCTACGGATGTCGGCGTCCCCTGCATCTTTTGAGCCCTTCATACCAATTTCAGAACCATAATAGATTTGTGGAATGCCTCGCGTAGTGGCAATTAAGGTAAGTGCTAGTTTATAATCGGCCAGGTTCGGACAATATTCATTGAAGCGCTTAGTATCGTGATTTTCCATAAACACCAACATGTTGTTGGGATTTTCATAGACAAAATCATTCACGAAATTCTCATAAACACGAGCCATTCCTTGGTCCCACCCTTGATTCCGTTCATTGAACGCTTGCATGATTGCATCGTGTAAGGTGAAATCCATGACAGCGGGCAGGCCACTGTTATACGAATCCAAGGCCCCGATTTTACTATCTTTTTGCCAATACGAAATTTGTGCCTGATTATGCAACCAAACCTCACCGACTATGTTTAAATAGGGATATTCCTCCATAATGGCCTTGGTCCAGGTGGCTATTGCTTCCTTATCGTTATAGGAATAGGTATCAACCCTCAAGCCATCCAAACACGCATATTCCACCCACCAAATGGTATTTTGAATTAAGTAGGTTAAGAGTAAGGGATTGGACTGATTCATATCTGGCATGGAGGTATCAAACCAACCATCTGCGGACGCGGAATGATCAGATGGAGCAGCATACGGATCCATTTGGGTGCTGGTTCGGTAGGAAGATCTTGTAAATTGATCAAACTGATGAATCCACGTTTTAGTAGGGAGGTCTTTAATCATCCAATGCTTACTTGACCAATGGTTGGGCACTTCATCTTTTATCACTTTGAGGCCTCGTCGGTGGGATTCCAGTACCAATTCCTTGAACCAAGAATTGGTTCCATAGCGGGGATCTACCTTATACAAATCGGATTGGGCATAGCCGTGATAAGAATAGGTAGGTTCATTATCTTCCAATAAGGGGGTTGTCCAAATCGTCGTTGCACCGAGTTCTTTAATATAGTCCAAGTGCTCCATAATCCCCCCGATGTCACCCCCGTGGCGACCACCAGGCAACGAACGATTTCCTGGCTCTGTCATTCCTGGAAAGGTATCTTGACCTGGGATAAGGTTCGCAAAACGATCGGGCATTAACAGATAGATCACATCCTTAGTTGAAAATCCTTGACGAACTGCTGATTGGTACATGCGTTCTTCCAATTTAAAATCAAAGCGCGCAACTTCCTTATTCATGGGATTGGTTAAGGTAATTGGATAGGTTCCGGCATTTCTGTCTTGCGTTTCCACCGTAACAAAAAGATAGTTCGGATTCTCAGTTTTAACGATTCCAAGCACATTCAAGCCTTGAACATTCACTGTATATTTCGCAATTTGAGGACCGTGAAGCAACACTTGCACTTGATGATGTTTCATTCCAACCCACCAATTGGCTGGTTCCACATGGTCCAACACGACAGCTTGTGCCGACAATAGAAAAACTAGGAGTAATGCGCTCAGCGATAACAGGGTTTTCATGGGATAACGATTCGTTTTCTTGATTGGCCGGTATTTGAAATTTCAATAAACACCTGATTAGTGGGGATTTCGTGTAACACTCTTCCCATTAAATCCACGCGCGTAATCCAGTGCACAGGCTCCGCTTGCTGTTCCGTTATACCAACTGAACATGGATTGGTTAATCCATCATAAACCAATTGATTCGTTGCGAAGGCACTGCGTTGGGTTATGTAGGTGTTTAGGGAAGTTGAAACATGGTTCCCCCATGCATCTGTTATGGCATCCAGGAAATTTTGGTCCGAGAACCCATAATCCAATCCGTTGTACGTATCAGCAAGAGCAGACGGACTTATTAATGCCTGGGTAGCTTCCCAAATTGGTACCATATAGCCTGGGGTAAAATACGTATTGATGTGTTGCTGCAAATAAAATGAAAACCGATCCTTGAAGTATGGAACTTGCATCATACGGGTATACAAGGGCCGTGACGCGTTATTCGGAGACCACGTATAGACGTTTCTAAACTGCCAATCAATGCCTGACCAATCAATACCAAAGGTATTGTCTAAATCATATTCTAAAAACACAAACTTACCGTCTGAAGGGCGCTGATATAAATAGTAATTGTTTTTATTGTACGTATAGCCATCCCATTGACCCACTAAAATTTGAAAGGCCAGCGAATTTAGCCAGAGGTCCACATCAAGGACTTCTTGAATTGCACATGGAAATTCAGCGTTGGATGAATTATTTAATACATCAATCAAATGAACCAATCCTGAAAAATCATTTAATGCTTCATTGGTTTTAAGTTCATACAGGGCTTGATAGGGTGCTTGAGAAGCGCCTTGAAAGGTCATATCCGCGCCCCACTTTGCTTTATATAAATTGCCAGTATCGTCGTTATTGAATCGTGCTTCAATGTACTGGTCATCCAGGTGTTCCACGTTGATATACAAGCCTTTATATTCCCCGTTTATATAAACTTCAACATAGGACGTGCGTGCGGCAGGCAAGCCCGACCATCGAAGCATTTCTTGACAGGTTCTGCTGCGCATGATCGAAACGTCATTATGCTCCCCGTTCAGGTTTAAGGATTTTAAATCATACCATTTAAATCCGGGTTGATACTCATTAAAATCGATTTTAAAGGACTTTTTAGCCGATTGTAAGGAGGTGTTTCCACGAAGCCGAATCCCCACAGGACTAACAGTATCGATAACCACCGTGCTTTCATAAATAAATTGAGCTAAGAAATCATGAGAAGACCCAAGGCTATCCCCAACCATGGTGTTAAAATCCTGAGGATTCATGGTAATATAAATCTTGGCTACCTCATTTTGGAGAAAGGCATTCGAATTAGATGGGTGGAGCAATTGAGCAATGGATAGCAGCGGAGAAAGACAAACAACGCTAATAAATTTTCTCATTATTTCACCACGGTTTGATATGCAATGGAATTACCCAGTTTAACCAACACCAAATAGGTACCTGAAGAAAGATTCAACTCGTCAAGTACCAAATGATTCTCCCCCACATTAGCCATGGTGCGTTGTTGTTTTATCAGTACACCTTGCGCATCAAAAATCTGAATTTCTACCGGTTGAAAATCCTGCGATGTAAGTTTAATGGTACAAGAAGAGGTTAAGGGAACCGGATACACCATAAAATCAAACGACGGATTTTCCAAATCCTCAATGGACGCCACTGAAGTAATGAAAGGTTGGGGCAAGTGAACATCCGTATAAACGCGATATTCTCCAGGCTGTAGCGGAATGGAGGCATTAACATTTGTAACATTCAAGCTATCCCCGGTAAAATACTCGTACCACCAACCGGTATGTTGAAAGGCTGGAATTGCCGAGGCGGCGTTCACATCGATATTCACTAAAGATACTCCATTCATGGTTGGATGATTCATAATCATACGTTTAATGCCTGCGCCAAGACTGGCTTGAAAATCTAAGGATCTGAAGGTCTCGTAATTATTGCGCAAGGTCAACATTGCCGTGTACACATCAAGCAATTGTTGACGTCTTCCTTGCTGCAAGTAATTCCATAAAATCGGTTTATTACACACTCTGCATGGATAATCAATGTCGATATCATAACCATACTCCCCAAATTGCCAAATCATTCGGGGTCCGGGTTGCGAAAGGAAAATTACCGCTAACCCTTGCATGCGACCGAGCGCCGTGTAGGGGTCTTTTGCATTGTGAGCCGGGTTTGAAGCATTCCCATACGTAATGGCCTCATACATTAAGCGTTGCTCGTCATGACTTTCCATGTACGTCACTAAATGGGGCAGAGTCCAAGTACGGTTGGTATAAATCCCGTTAGTAATGCTCGAATTTGCAGGCACCCCTTTGGCTGAATTGTGATACCCGTAAGTAACATTCCCCCAAAGCATGCACCCGTAATCCGCCAATTGTTCTTCTTCATTGTTATCGCACCAATGCTCGAGGATAATGTATTGATCTGGGTCGATGGCCCAGATGCTATCGGCCATGCGCTTGATGTTATTGATCCGCTCCACGCTAAAACCGGCCGTAGTATTGGCAAAACCTTTCGTAAAATCGAAACGGAACCCATCAATGTTGTATGTTTCTAGCCAATAGCGATTGACTTGATCTACAAATTCCTTTGTTGCTGATTTACTGTGGTTAAAGTCGTATCCCCAACAGTTTGGCGGATGGGGACAAACGGCATTAAACCACGGACTATTCGCGGCAGGACGACTATTCAAGGCATCCCAATACATATTCACCATGGGATTTTGTCCAAAGGCATGGTTAAGTACCATATCAATAATGACGGCGATCCCTCGGCCGTGGCACGTGTCTACAAATTCTTTGAACTTCTGTGCCGTGCCATAGTATTTATCAAGCGCCATGTGAAACGAAGGATTATACCCCCAGCTTTCATTGCCTTCAAATTCAAAGTTTGGCATCAATTCAATGGCATTAATTCCGAGGCGATCTAAATACGCTATGGTGTCAATCAGTGTTTGATAATTTCGAGCCGCCACAAAATCCCGAACCAACAATTCATATATCACAAGGTCTTTATTTTCAGGACGGGTAAAGTTGGTATTTTGCCAAGTATAGGTAGATGGCGTTGTGTAAAAAACAGAAACAATTCCGGTCGTTAAACCGGTTGGGTATGAAGGTAAATTCGGAAAGGTATTCGCATTAATAAACGGGTCATTATTTGGGTCAAGCACCAAGGTGCTCATTGGATCCGCATATTTTCCTTGGTTTGTAATCATATATTGATAACCATATGCCTGTCCGGGCTGAAGTCCATGTACAATAAGCCACCATCGCGTGGAATCTACGGAGCAATTCATATGGAAGGCACCAGTGGGTATCCAATTATTAAAATCTCCCACCAAGTAGACATGATCTTTCTCGGGGGCATACAGTTGAAACAAGGCCGTTGAGTCATTCAGCATCTGAACGCCATTCTTCGTTCCAGCAGGAGGGTTTTGGTAAGTGAGGGGGGGATTAACGGTATAGTAAACGCTATCTTTTATCACGGTAGTTCCGTTATCTGCTTCAAAAAGCAGCATGTGGGTTCCGGGAACCGATGCGGTAATGTTCGTATTAATGGCCAGTGCATTTGGCAAGGTTTGTAAAAGCACCCCATCTTCCTTTAAGCTTAAGGTAGCGGGTTGATTTGCTTGCGCGCTAAACGCAAAATTTTGATTTAAATCTAACAACGGCATTTGGCTTGGATTGAAAATCGCGGCCTGCAGCCCACCGTTTACAGGGTAGACGTCGTAATAAATATCGCTGCCATCTGCTTCACGTCCTACGACAGAGCCATTGGCATTGCGAAAAACAAAGGCTAACTTAAGGACGGTAGTATTCACAGGGAATCCATAAAACGCATCGATATCAATGGTGATTGAATGCTTATTGTTTCCAAGATTGGTCATTTGCACATTGGCATCTACCTGCCCCCAATTCCCTTGAACAAATAGCCAATTGGTAGGTGAGGTACTCGCTGTGGTAATTACGCCAGTATGGCAATACACCTGATTGGTACCCACTAAGGCGCCATTCCCTTCGTTTGCATCATAAACAATGGTTACTACATCATTCACGGTTGGAAATGCTTGGGTAAGTTCTAAAATTTGGGCCTGTATCGAAAGGGTGAATAGCCCAAAAACAAAACACAAAAGACGTGTAAATTTCATAAGGTTAAGATAAAGAAAAAGCCTACGTTTTCACATAGGCTTTTCCAAGAAAAAACTATAAAATTATTTTTTCATCAATTTTCCAGTAACCACATTACCAGCAGCATTTACTTGATAAATGTAAGAACCTGCCATAAGGTTTGCTGTAGACACTTCAACTGAGTTCTCAGCACCAGTAACCACTGATTTCGTAGCAACTACTTTACCAGCCAAATCAAACAATACGATTTCTGCCGTGTTTGCATTTGAGCTAAAGTTAAATGTTGCAACGTCATTTGCTGGGTTTGGAGAAACTGTTAAGTTGCTAATTGCGTTGTTGCTCAAGTTCGCAGAACAAGAAGCCGCACACGCATCCCAACAATATGTTAATGTTGTTGCAGCTGCTGGAATTACCAAACTACGGTTAATGTTTCCAGAACCATCATCTACACCACAACCACCAGAAACGATAGTGTTAAGCGGATCAGTTCCTTCATTCATTCCCCAGTTTCCATTGATGAACTTGTAGAATAATGTTTGATCAACAGAAGATGCTGGAAATTCAACAGCGATTTCCCAAATGTTGTTTCCTAGGTCTGTACACGCTGAAGTTGCAGTAGTTGGAGACCAGTCAGCCATTGGACCGCCATTCGCGTTACCTCCCATTGCTGAGAAATTACCTCCTACGCGGATTCCAGTTGCATCAAGTGTTGCGCCACCAGCTACGTAGTTGGTTACATCCACTTGGAAAGTTACGGTTACTTGTGCAGTAGCCATTGCTCCGATGAAAAGAGCAGATAAAAGTGTAAACATTTTTTTCATACACAAAAAATTTAAAACGGTTAATAATTACTTAGTGTCAAATAGACAACTTCAAATTTAAAAATAAAAACAAATTTTGAGTGATTTTTTGAAAAAATTTTCTTTAAGCGATTGTTAATTAATTGGATAATAAACAGGATCCTACATAGAGTAGCCCTTTTGCGGTAAGATTTATTGGGGGATACTCGAAAATCCCTAAATACGAAGACCCACTGCCTGACATGGCTGCATAAATAGCCCCTTCTTGGATCAAGTATTGAATGCCCTGAGAAATTTCGGGATGAGCCGTGGTTACAGGTTTTTCGAAATCATTCACGTAGTAAGCCTGCCATTCCTGCAATGCTTTAATTTGATGTCCGATGCTGTTCGCTGGATTGGGAATAATGGATCCGTAGGCCGATGCTGTACTTACATGAATTCCTGGATTATAAATGGCGATGTACAAGCCGGAGAGGTCTACATTCATGGGATGCAGTTGTTCTCCCCTACCCGTGGCTAATGCCGGTTGATTGGCAATAAAAAAAGGGCAATCACTTCCTAATTCCGCCGCTAAATGTTCTAAGGTTTCGGTAGACAACCCCAAATCAAACCAATCATTCAAGCCTTTCAACGTACATGCGGCATCAGCAGATCCACCGCCTAACCCTGCACCAATCGGAATCTGTTTTCGCAAATGAATAGCTACTGGCCCAATGTTATACCTGTTTTTCATGAGTCTATATGCGCTTTCAACCAAGCCTAACCTTCCGTCCGAAGGGATATCAATGCCCGTTTGGCGGTATGAGAACGCTTCCGATGCACTCAGTTCTATGATGTCATAAATTGGCACGGGAATCATAATCGATTCTATGTCGTGAAAACCGTCTTCGCGCTTCCGAAGAATTCGCAAGCCGAGGTTTATTTTTGCATTTGGAAAGAGGATCATTTCCCACAAAAATACAAGAACGCGTTAAAATTTTTACTTTTGTCTACACAAGAAAAATCAAACATGAGTACATATCTAGATTTTGAAGCCCCTTTACAAGCGTTACAAGAACAAATCTCGCAAACGGAACAGATTGGAATTACCACCGAAGTGGACATGTCTGAAAATATTGCGGCATTAAAGGAAAAATATACAGAGACTGCTCAGGCCTTATTTACTGCTCTTACTCCTTGGCAACGTGTTCAACTGTCTCGTCACCCTGACCGTCCGTATACCTTAGCGTATATCAATGCCATTACCGATAATGATTTTCTAGAATTGCATGGAGATCGTGGAGTGAAAGATGATAAAGCCATGGTTGGTGGTTTTGGGTCAATTAATGGAAAAACCGTTATGTTTATTGGTCAACAAAAAGGCATCAATACAAAAATGCGCCAATACCGAAACTTCGGGATGCCGAATCCAGAGGGGTATCGCAAAGCCTTACGCTTGATGAAGCTTGCTGAAAAATTTAATAAACCGATCGTCACCTTTATTGATACTCCGGGTGCATTCCCTGGGCTTGAAGCGGAAGAGCGCGGACAAGGGGAAGCCATTGCAAGAAACATCTACGAAATGATGCGCTTAACCGTTCCGGTAATTTGCATTATTATCGGTGAAGGTGCTTCAGGCGGTGCCTTAGGGATTGGCGTTGGGGATAAAGTAGTTATGCTTGAAAACACCTGGTATTCTGTTATTTCACCAGAAAGTTGTTCGTCCATATTATGGCGTTCATGGGAGCACAAGGAGCAAGCAGCCAGTGCCCTTAAACTTACCCCAACCGACATGCAAGGTTTTGGGTTAGTGGATGATGTGATTAAAGAACCTGTGGATGGTGCGCACCGCAACCA
>DBCM01000153.1:16489-20032 GCA_002293045.1 Flavobacteriales bacterium UBA958
GAATGAATGTCTGAATCGCTTTTTACTCCAATTGCTTATTTGAAAGGAATCGGGCCTCAAAAGGCAGAATTGCTTAAGAAAGAACTTCAAATAGAGACCTATTGGGACTTATTGAATCATTTTCCGTTTCGATATGTTGATCGCTCAAAAATTCAGCAATGCGACCAATTGCATTTAGTTGAGGGATATATTCAATTAGAGGGCTTTATAGACCAGATACAGGAACTTGGTGGTGGGCGGGCTAAGCGCTTACAGTGTCGATTCACGGATGACACGGGAAGCATTCAACTCGTTTGGTTTCAAGGGTGGAAATGGATCAAACAAACCTTAATATTGGGTAAAAAATACCGTGTTTTTGGTCGGCCTCGATTGAATGGAAATTTTTGGAGTATTGCACACCCTGAATTGGCCCCTACCGAAACGGCAAGTAGTATTGGATATCAACCCATCTATCCGAGCACTGAGAAATTAAGCGCCAAAGGCTTGCATACGCGTGGATTAGAGCACGTAATAAAAGGACTTTTAGAGCGAATCTCCTTGGAAAACATTCCAGACCGCTTGCCTGAATCCCTGCGAAAGGCCATGCAACTTGTGGGTATTGATTCCGCCTACCGGAATATGCACCAACCCACCGAAGAACAAGGCTTTGTCCAAGCAAAAAAGCGCTTTGTATTTGAAGAATTATTCTTGTTACAACTCGAAATGATTCTCAGAAAAGGGGTACGTAAGCGTTCTGAAAAGGGCTTTGTTTTTTCAAAATCAGGGGATAATTTGGCCAACTTTTATCACAACAAATTGCCCTTCGATTTAACGGAGGCGCAGAAGCGGGTTGTTCGTGAGATTAGAAAAGACATGCAAACGGGCCAACACATGAATCGCTTATTGCAAGGAGATGTGGGTTCCGGAAAGACCCTAGTGGCTTTAATTACGATGCTTATCGCGCAAGGAAATGGATTTCAGTCAGCCTTGCTTGCGCCTACGGAAATTCTGTCCGCCCAGCATTACGAAACGATTGTGAGTTTTTTAGCGGATTTACCGATTCGTTGTGCGCTACTCACGGGATCAGTAAAACGTTCACAGCGCAAACCCTTACTGGAATCGTTAGCCAATGGTGAAATAGACCTGTTAATTGGCACCCACGCGTTGTTGGAGGATGAAGTGGTATTTAAAAATTTGGGGTTAGTAGTCATTGATGAGCAGCACCGATTCGGTGTGGCGCAGCGCGCGAAAATGCGCAAGAAAAATACGATGGCCCCACACGTATTAGTGATGACTGCCACACCAATTCCCCGAACCTTGGCCATGACCTTTTATGGGGATTTAGATGTTTCGGTTATTGATGAATTACCACCGGGGAGAAAGCCCATTCAAACCATCCATCGCTTCGATTCTCATCGCCTTCAACTGCATGGGTTCATGCGCGAACAAATTGCCAAAGGCCGACAAATCTATGTGGTGTATCCGCTAATCGATGAAAGTGAAACCTTGGATTTTAAAAGTTTATCCGACGGATTTGAAGCCATTTCTCGCGCCTTTCCTTTGCCTGAATATCAGGTGAGTATTGTTCATGGGAAATTAAAGCCAGAAGTAAAAGAATACGAAATGAAGCGTTTCGTAGAAGGAATTACAAACATCATGGTGGCCACTACGGTGATTGAAGTTGGCGTAAATGTTCCAAATGCAACGGTTATGGTGATTGAAAGTGCGCAGCGTTTTGGATTGTCGCAATTGCATCAGCTGCGTGGGCGTGTGGGACGAGGAGCGGAAAAATCATATTGCATTCTCATGACCAACTATGAGTTATCAAAAGAGGCTAAAAAGCGGATGGAAACCATGGTGGAAACCACAGACGGCTTTAAAATTGCGGAGGTGGATTTAAGCTTGCGTGGTCCAGGTGACCTCTTGGGCACACAACAAAGCGGTGCCTTAAATTTAAAAGTAGCGGACCTATCGAAAGATCAGCACATCGTGAGCATTGCTCGAGAAGCTGCAACGCAACTCTATGAGCAAGACCCCAGCTTAACCAATCCCCTTCATGCGAACCTGAGAGCACATATGCTCACCTTGTTTCAAAACAAACCGCAATGGGACAAAATTGCATAAAAAAATCCCGCCGAAGCGGGATTTAATGATTAAAAGAACAGCGAATTACGCTTCGTTCTCTTCGATGAGTTTATCATAAACCTCTTTAGAGCCTACAATCATATTTTGGAAATGACGTACTCCTGTACCTGCTGGAATCAAGTGACCTACAATTACATTTTCTTTCAATCCAAGAAGGTGATCTTCTTTACCTGAAATTGCTGCTTCGTTTAATACTTTCGTAGTTTCCTGGAAGGAAGCTGCTGAAATAAACGACTGCGTTTGAAGTGATGCTCTTGTGATTCCTTGAAGAAGCGGTGTAGAAGTCGCCGGTTCAGCCTCACGAGCCTCAATCAACTGTTTATCCTCACGCTTCAGTCTTGAATTTTCATCACGCAATTTACGTACAGAAATCAACTGACCTTTCTCAACCTCGGTAGAATCTCCAGCATCTCTGATGAACATCATACCATAAAGTTGGTCGTTCGCTTCCATGATATCCGCTTTGTGAATGGATTGCCCCTCAAGGAAACGTGTATCTCCTGGATCAACAATCTCTGCTTTAAGCATCATTTGACGAACAATAACCTCAAAGTGCTTATCGTTAATTTTCACCCCTTGAAGTCGATAAACCTCTTGGATTTCATTTACGATATACTCTTGAACTTTAGTTGGTCCTTCAATATTAAGGATATCATTCGGCGTAATCGCACCATCGGATAACGGTTGCCCTGCACGAACAAAATCGTTCTGCTGCACCAATATGTGCTTAGAAAGTGGAACAAGATATTTACGAACTTCTCCTGATTTTGAAGTAATAATAATCTCTCGGTTACCACGCTTGATTGTACCATAGGCGGCAGTTCCATCAATTTCAGAAACCACGGCAGGATTGGAAGGATTACGTGCTTCGAAAAGTTCAGTAACACGCGGTAAACCTCCCGTAATATCCCCTGATTTCCCGGAAGAACGTGGAATTTTAACTAAGATTACCCCTGCATCTACTAATTCTCCTTCTTCTACATTTAATAGGGCACTCACCGGTAGGGAGTACTCTCTAAGTACTTCTTTCGTTTTAGCATCTACAATGTGAATGGCTGGACTCTTTTTCTTGTCGCGCGACTCGATGATCACTTTACGGTTATATCCCGTTTGCTCATCCATTTCTTCACGGTACGTTATGCCTGCTTCCATGAAATCAAACTTAACCTTACCTTTTACTTCCGTAATAATCAAAGCGTTGTATGGATCCCATTTACAGATTACATCACCTTTCTTAACTTTAGTTTTATCTACGACCATTAAATCCGAACCGTAAGGAATGTTGGCATTCATGATTACAATGCCTGTTTTCTCATCTACGATGCGCATTTCACCGGAACGACCAACCACAATGGTTTTAACGGTGCCGTCTGTTCCTTTATGGTCAATGGTACGCAATTCTTCAAATTCGATTCGACC
>DBCM01000153.1:20135-48014 GCA_002293045.1 Flavobacteriales bacterium UBA958
GGTTCACCGATGGATTGTGCGGCGATAACACCTACAGCATCTCCAATCTGTGCTGGCCTGTGCGAGGCAAGGTTACGTCCGTAACATTTCGAACACACGCCTTTACGCATTTCACAGGTTAATACCGAACGAATTTCTACATCCTCAATGCCTGCTGCCTCAATTTCTCGGGCAACATTCTCCGTAATCAGTTCTCCGCTCTCTACAATTAATCGGTCAGATTCAGGGAAATACACATCGTGTACAGACGTTCGGCCTAAGATTCGATCGTAAAGCGGTTCAACCACCTCATCGTTCTTACGTAGGGCTGTAGCAACGATACCACGAAGCGTACCGCAATCCTCAGAATTAATGACTACGTCTTGAGCCACATCCACCAAACGACGTGTTAAGTAACCTGCATCAGCCGTTTTAAGGGCGGTATCTGCAAGTCCTTTACGCGCACCGTGGGTAGAAATAAAGTACTCAAGGATGGAAAGTCCTTCCTTAAAGTTAGAAAGGATAGGGTTCTCAATAATCTCTTGCACGGAAGCACCAGATTTTTGCGGTTTCGCCATTAATCCTCGCATTCCAGACAGCTGACGAATTTGTTCTTTAGAACCACGAGCTCCAGAATCAAACATCATGTAGATGGAATTGAATCCTTGACGGTCAGTTTTCAACTGGTCCATTAGGGTTGCAGTCAAACGGGAATTGGTGTGTGTCCAAATATCAATAATTTGGTTATACCGCTCATTGTTCGTGATTAATCCCATGTTGTAGCTGGACATCACTTCGATAACTTCTTGCTCAGCCTTGGCCACCAATACTTCCTTCTCTTTTGGAATGATAATGTCATCCAAGTTGAATGAAAGGCCACCTTTGAATGCCATGTGGTATCCCAGTGTTTTGATGTCGTCCAAGAATTGAGCAGTTCGGCTAGTTCCTGAAACTTTCAGTACCTCCCCGATGATATCTCTTAGTGCTTTTTTCGTAAGTACATCGTTTATATATCCAACCTCACGCGGAACGTTCTCATTAAACAAAACGCGACCGCAAGTAGTATCAATCATTTTTAATACCGGCTCACCTTGTTCGTTAAGGTCATAAGTCTTCACCTTGATGGTTGCATGCAAGTCTAAGCGACGCTCATTGTAGGCAATAATTACCTCTTCTGGCGAGTAGAATATTTTCCCTTCCCCTTTCACGATGTCTGACGGCGTAGAAACCTTTCCTTTGGTGATGTAGTACAAACCAAGAACCATGTCTTGAGATGGTACTGCAATCGGAGCGCCGTTCGCTGGATTCAAAATGTTATGAGAGGCCAACATTAACAACTGTGCCTCTAAAATTGCAGCATTACCCAACGGTAAATGCACGGCCATTTGGTCACCATCAAAATCCGCGTTGAATGCTGTAGTTACCAATGGGTGTAAGCGAATTGCTTTACCTTCAATCAATTTCGGTTGAAATGCTTGAATACCTAAACGGTGAAGTGTAGGGGCACGGTTAAGTAATACTGGGTGACCTTTCAATACGTTTTCTAGGATATCCCAAACTACCGGCTCTTTACGATCAACAATTTTCTTGGCAGATTTCACGGTTTTAACAATCCCCCGCTCGATCATTTTACGAATGATAAACGGTTTGTATAGTTCCGCTGCCATGTCTTTAGGAAGACCACATTCATGTAATTTCAAATCTGGTCCAACCACAATTACGGAACGTGCAGAATAATCCACTCGTTTACCTAACAAGTTTTGACGGAAACGACCTTGCTTACCTTTCAAGGAGTCAGAAAGGGATTTCAATGCACGGTTTGACTCGGTTTTAACGGCACTTGATTTACGCGAATTATCAAACAATGAATCTACAGATTCTTGAAGCATCCGTTTTTCATTTCGCAAAATTACTTCCGGTGCTTTGATTTCGATCAAGCGCTTAAGTCGGTTGTTGCGTATAATTACTCGACGATAGAGGTCATTTAAATCCGAAGTAGCAAAGCGACCACCATCTAGGGGCACTAATGGGCGTAATTCAGGTGGAATCACAGGCACAACCTTCACAATCATCCATTCCGGACGGTTATCAATGCGTGTCTGAGAATCTTTCATTGCCTCAACGACTTGTAAACGTTTTAGCGCTTCATTCTTACGTTGAACCGAAGTTTCTTCGTCTGCTGCTGCACGTAACTCATTAGAGAGGGAAACTAAATTTAGATTTCTCAATAAATCGTAAAGTGCTTCGGCACCCATTTTCGCGATGAATTTATTCGGATCGGAATCATCTAAGAAATGGTTGTCCTTCAACGCTGGATTATCGATAATATCTAGGTAATCTTCTTCGGACAAGAAATCGTACTTTTTAAGGCCCAATCCTTCCATTTCTGCGGTAACTCCTGCTTGGATAACTACGTACCGTTCGTAATAAATAATCTGATCGAGTTTTTTGGTTGGAAGTCCAAGCAAGTACCCAATTTTATTCGGCAATGAGCGGAAATACCAGATGTGAGCAACGGGAACCACGAGGGCAATATGCCCCATTCGTTCACGACGTACTTTTTTCTCTGTTACCTCTACACCGCAGCGGTCACAAACAATTCCTTTATATCGGATGCGCTTGTATTTACCACAATGACACTCATAATCCTTTACGGGTCCAAAAATACGCTCGCAAAACAATCCATCTCGCTCTGGTTTATAGGTACGGTAATTAATCGTTTCCGGTTTAAGTACTTCCCCACTAGATTGCTCCAAAATCAACTCCGGCGATGCCAAGGAGATGGTTATTTTATTGAAGCTGTTTTGTTTTTTTGGTGTTTCTTTCTTAAAAGCCATGTTGTACGCTTTAACAATTTTGTAATTAATCCATAGTAACATTAAGGCAAAGTCCTTTCAATTCATGTAGCAATACATTGAATGATTCAGGAATACCTGGTTCTGGGATGTTATCTCCTTTAACGATAGCCTCATACGCCTTAGCTCGGCCTGTCACATCATCGGATTTAACCGTTAACAACTCTTGAAGAATATTTGCTGCTCCAAAGGCTTCGATCGCCCAAACCTCCATTTCTCCAAAACGCTGACCCCCGAACTGGGCTTTACCACCAAGCGGCTGTTGTGTAATCAACGAGTAAGGTCCGATAGAACGTGCGTGCATTTTGTCATCTACCATGTGAGATAACTTCAACATATAGATTACTCCTACAGTTGCTGGTTGATCGAAACGCTCTCCAGTACCACCGTCATATAAATAGGTTTTACCTGACTTTGGAACCCCTGCTTTTGCAGTCCACTCATCAATTTCAGAAGGATGTGCTCCATCAAAAATTGGTGTTGCAAACTTGATTCCAAGCTTTTCTCCTGCCCAGCCTAACACAGTTTCATAGATCTGACCTAAGTTCATACGCGAAGGTACCCCAAGAGGGTTCAACACGATATCAACTGGCGTTCCATCTTCTAAGAACGGCATATCTTCTTGACGAACGATATTTGCAACGATTCCTTTGTTACCGTGACGTCCTGCCATTTTATCTCCAACGCGAAGTTTACGTTTTTTCGCTACAAATACTTTAGCCAATTTCACGATTCCTGCTGGCAATTCATCTCCAACAGAAATATGGAATTTCTTGCGCTTGTAGTTCCCTAATAAGTCGTTCGCTTTGATGCTGAAGTTGTGAATCACACGGCTAATCATCTGATTAATTTTCTCATCAGCAGTCCAATTCAATGGATTGATAATGGTATAATCTAAGGTCATTAACCCTTTTCCAGTAAACTTAGTACCTTTCTTAATTAGTTCTTCTCTAAAGTTATTGAATACGCCGGCAGATTTAGTTTCTCCTAAGATTAACATTAACTTTTCCGTTAATTTTTCTTTCAGATCATTGTACTCTTTTTGGTACTCCATATCCAATGTTTCCAATATCGGCTTGTCCTGTGATTTAGACTTACGGTCTTTCACTGCGCGAGAGAACAATTTCTTTTGAATTACGGTACCGCGTAAGGATGGTCCTGCTTTCAAGGAAGCATCTTTTACATCACCCGCTTTGTCTCCGAAGATTGCACGTAACAATTTCTCTTCTGGTGAAGGATCTGTTTCTCCTTTTGGCGTGATTTTTCCGATTAGAATGTCTCCTTCTTTTATTTCAGCTCCAATTCGGATTAATCCGTTTTCATCTAAATCTTTGGTTGCTTCTTCACTTACGTTTGGAATGTCTGAGGTTAACTCTTCCATTCCTCGTTTGGTGTCACGAACCTCTAAGGAGTACTCATCAATATGAATTGAAGTAAAAATATCATCGCGAACAATTTTCTCTGAAATCACGATTGCATCTTCAAAGTTATATCCTTTCCATGGCATGAATGCCACTTTTAGGTTTTGTCCGAGGGCTAGCTCACCGCTTTCGGTAGCATACCCTTCGCACAACACTTGACCTTTAGATACTCTGTCACCTTTAGCCACAATAGGCTTAAGATTCATACAGGTACTTTGGTTCGTTTTCGCATATTTTGTTAACGAATATCGCTTAACCTCACTGTCAAAGGAAACTAATTTGTCTTCATCGTTCCAGTCGTAGCGAATTACGATTTCGTTAGCGTCCACGTATTCTACTACTCCATCCCCTTCTGCGTTAACTAGCACGCGAGAATCACGAGCAACAAGCTCTTCGATTCCTGTCCCTACAATCGGGGAATGTGGTTTTAATAGTGGAACTGCCTGACGTTGCATGTTCGATCCCATCAGGGCACGGTTGGCATCATCGTGTTCCAAGAACGGGATAGAAGAAGCCGCAATGGATGCAATTTGATTCGCCCCTACATCCATAAGGTGCAGGTCTTTCGGGTTTACCACAGGGAAGTCACCTTCATAACGGGCCTTAACGGTATCCGTAAGGAAATTTCCTTTGTTATCAACTTTTGCATTCGCTTGAGCGATAATTTTTCCATCTTCCTCTTCTGCCGCTAAATAAATCGGTTCCTCGGTGAACACCATTTTACCGTTGTCAATTTTACGGTAAGGAGTTTCAATGAATCCAAGTTTATTTACTTTGGCGAACACACAAAGTGAAGAAATCAATCCAATGTTTGGTCCTTCCGGTGTTTCGATGGTACACAATCTTCCGTAGTGGGTATAGTGAACGTCACGAACCTCAAATCCAGCACGTTCTCTGGATAAACCGCCTGGTCCGAGGGCTGAAAGACGACGTTTGTGCGTTACTTCGGCTAATGGATTGGTTTGATCCATAAACTGAGAAAGCTGGTTGGTTCCGAAAAACGAGTTAATCACGGAACTCAACGTTTTCGCGTTGATTAAGTCGATCGGAGTAAATACCTCATTATCACGAACATTCATACGTTCTCTGATAGTACGAGCCATACGTGCCAAACCAACACCAAACTGAGAATACAATTGTTCTCCTACCGTACGTACACGACGGTTTGAAAGGTGATCAATATCATCAACGTCTGCTTTGGAGTTAATTAACTCGATGAGATACTTAACGATTTCAATAATGTCTTGTTTGGTAAGCACTCGTGACGCTTCCTCTGGACCGATTTTTAACTTTTTGTTGATTCGGTAACGTCCTACTTCTCCTAAATCGTAGCGTGTATCCGAGAAAAACAATTTTTCAAATACTCCCTTAGCGGTCTCAAAATCCGGGGCATCCGCATTTCGAAGTTGTCGATAGATGTATTCGATTGCTTCTTTTTCAGAGTTTGTTGGATCTTTCTGAAGGGTGTTATAGATGATTGTAAAATCAATCGCGTTTGCGTTTTCCTTGTGTAGGATTAATGATTTCGCCCCTGAATCTAGGATATCATCTAAATGTTCTTCTTTAATTTCCAACTCACGCTCAAGGATCACTTCATTTCGTTCGATAGAAACTACCTCTCCAGTATCCTCATCCACGAAATCTTCAATCCATGTTTTGAGCACGCGTGCAGCAAGTCGTCGACCGACTAACTTTTTCATTCCTGCTTTAGTGACCTTTACCTCATCGGCTAGACCAAAAATCTCAAGAATATCGCGGTCTGTTTCGTACCCCATTGCACGGAACAAGGTAGTTAGTGGTAATTTTTTCTTCCGGTCGATGTACGCATACATGATGCTGTTAATATCTGTAGCGAATTCCATCCAAGAGCCTTTGAATGGGATAATTCGTGCGGAATACAATTTTGTGCCGTTAGCGTGACGGGACTGACCGAAGAACACGCCTGGAGAGCGGTGCAACTGAGAAACAATTACACGTTCTGCGCCATTCACGACAAAAGAACCTTTCGGGGTCATATACGGAATTGTACCTAAATACACATCTTGTACGATGGTTTCGAAATCCTCATGTTCGGGATCGGTACAATATAACTTCAATTTTGCTTTAAGAGGCACGCTGTAGGTTAACCCACGTTCGATACACTCTTCAATCGAATACCTTGGGGGATCGATGAAATAATCCAAAAACTCGAGTACGAATTGATTTCGGGTGTCGGTAATTGGGAAATTTTCTGCGAAAACTTTGAAAAGCCCTTCGCTTTCTCTGTTTTCAGGTGTTGTTTCAAGCTGAAAGAATTCTTGAAACGATTTCAATTGAACCTCCAAAAAGTCGGGATACTCAAAGGTATTTTTACTGGAGGCAAAATTAATTCGGGTTGAATTATTTTTTGTTGCCAAGACTATTAATTTATAAAATTTAGAAACTGCACTTTACAAAAACAGGACAAGGCACCCGAAAAAATCGGTTGCCTTTCCTGTGAATTCCGTCTGAAATTACTTAATCTCAACTTCGGCACCAGCCTCTTCAAGAGACTTTTTCAGGCCTTCCGCTTCGTCTTTAGAAACTGCTTCTTTCAAGGTAGCAGGTGCACTATCAACTAGATCTTTAGACTCTTTCAATCCGTTTCCTGTAAGTTCTTTTACAAGTTTAACTACAGCAAGTTTGTTTGGTCCGCTTGCCTTAAGGATTACATTGAATTCTGTTTGTTCCTCAACAGCAGCAGCTTCGGCACCGCCTCCACCACCTGCCATCATTACTGGGGCAGCAGCAGCTGGTTCGATTCCGTATTCTTCTTTTAGGATTGCCGCTAACTCGTTTACTTCTTTTACAGTAAGGTTAACTAGGGTTTCTGCGATTTGCTTTAATTCAGCCATTTTATTTGTTTTTAAATAAGGTTAATAAACTATCTTTCTTCGAGGGTCTTTAAAATACCCGCGATTTTACCGCCTGCTCCTTTAAGGCCAGACAACACATTCTTAGCAGGACTCTGAAGTAATCCAACAATTTCTCCAATCAATTCTTCTTTAGATTTCATGGTTTCAAGAGCCACCAATTGATTATCCCCAACAAAGATTGCCTCTTCAATATAGGCACCTTTAAGGATAGGCTTTTGATTTTTCTTACGAAATTCTTGAATTAGACGCGCCGGAGCATTCGCTTCTTGGCTAATCATAATGGATGTAGAACCTTTTAACAGGCTCGCAAGTTCACCATAATTCTTACCTTCCACGCGATCCATTGCCTTCTTCAACAAGGTGTTTTTAACAACCTTTAGCGAGATATTTGATTGAAAACATCTTCTTCTTAAGTTGTTAACAGTCTCGACTGTTAAGTCCGCGGTATCTGTTAAATAAAGGATGTTTGCAGCGGACAATTCAGCGGCCAAATCGTCAATGTACTGTGCTTTTTCTTCTCTGTTCATGTTAAAAATATTAAGCAGTTACTGATTTGGGTTCGATTTGAATTCCGGCACTCATTGTAGAGCTGATTGCAATGCTTTTAATGTAAGTACCTTTCGCCGCAGACGGTTTTAGCTTGATAAGTGCTTGAATCAATTCGTTCGCGTTCTCTTTCAACATCGAACCATTGAAACTAACTTTACCAACCGCAGAATGTATAATCCCGTACTTATCGACTTTAAAGTCAATTTTACCGGCTTTTACTTCTGCCACCGCTTTTGCAACGTCGAGTGTTACAGTACCTGTTTTTGGATTCGGCATCAAGCCTCGTGGACCTAAAATCCGTCCGAGTGCTCCAACCTTACCCATTACAGATGGCATTGTGATAATTACATCAACATCGGTCCAACCGCCCTTAATTTTAGCGATGTAGTCGTCTAACCCTACGTAGTCCGCACCTGCAGCTGTTGCTTCCGCCTCTTTATCTGGCGTACACAGCACGAGAACGCGCATGTCTTTACCAGTTCCGTGAGGAAGTGCTACCGTTCCACGAACCATTTGGTTAGCCTTTCTTGGATCAACGCCTAAACGCACTGCGATGTCTACGGATGCATCAAACTTTGTTGTGGAGATTGCTTTAACTAATTCGCAAGCTTCTCCTAATGGATAGGCTTTGTCTAAATCAACTTTAGACAAAACTTCCTTTCTTTTTTTCGAAATTCTTTTCATGTCTTCTTGATTTATTTAGTTTTTGGAGCAGATCCTCCTTTTACAATTACACCCATACTTCGTGCTGTACCTGCCACCATTGACATTGCAGCATCCACCGTAAAGCAATTTAAATCAGGAAGCTTATCTTCTGCTATGGTTCGAATTTGATCCCATGAGATGGTTCCCACTTTGGACTTATTCGGCTCAGCAGAACCTTTCTTGATTTTTGTCTGCTCGACAATTTGAACTGCAGCTGGCGCTGTTTTTAGCACAAAGTCGAATGACTTATCTGCATATACAGTGATTACTACTGGAACCACTTTTCCGGCTTTATCTTGAGTTCGTGCATTAAACTGCTTACAAAACTCCATGATATTTACGCCTTTAGCACCGAGTGCTGGACCGATTGGGGGCGAAGGATTCGCCGCACCGCCTTTGACCTGTAATTTGATCAAAGCTGCTACTTCTTTAGCCATTTATTCACAATTTATGTAGTCAAACATAAGTACTCACGGGAAGCTTTGTTCGTTTTCCTTACTCCTACGGTTAATACACTCTTAAACCTCTTTTTCAACTTGCATGTAGCTGAGCTCTAGCAAGTTCTTTCTTCCAAATATTTTTACCATTACTTTTAACTTCTTCTTCTCTTCATTGATTTCATCTACCACGCCACTGAAGTTATTGAATGGACCATCGATTACCTTCACATTTTCTCCAATCACGAACGGGATTCTCACTTCCTCTTCGTTTTCGGCCAATTCATCTACTTTACCTAGGATTCGATTCACTTCTGACAAGCGCATGGGAACTGGTTCCCCGCCTTTAACAGCACCTAAGAAACCAATTACGTTAGGAATTCCTTTAATGATATGAGGGACTTCACCAACCAAGGAGGCCTCGATTAGCACATATCCAGGTAAATACGCTTTTTCTTTATTTACCTTTTTGCCGTTTCGGATTTGAAATACCTTTTCCGTCGGGATCAATACTTGGGCTACGAAATCATTCAATTTATGACGTGAAATCTCCAACTCAAGAAGTTCCTTTACCTTCTTCTCCTTTCCGCTCACTGCGCGAACCACGTACCATCTTTTGGAAATGTCTGACATTTATACCGTCGATTAATTAATAGATAAAACCCAATAAACCGCGCCATGCATCTCCGGGCTTACCCGCAATGCCGAACGCGAAATCCATTCCGAAAATCACCACTGAAAAAAGAATCACCGAAATAAGTACAATGATTGTATTGTTTTGAAGTTCCTTCCACGTGGGCCACGTTACATTATGGACCATCTCGGTGTAGGTTTCATTAAAATAGGTTCTAACTTTTTGAAACACAGTGTTTAAATTTATTTGCACGGGCGGTAGGATTCGAACCCACGACCAATGGTTTTGGAGACCACTACTCTACCAGCTGAGCTACACCCGTTTAAAAAGGGGAGTAGAATCCACTCCCCTTTTAAACATATTAATAACTCAAATTATTATCCAATGATCTCAGTTACCTGACCCGCACCTACGGTACGACCTCCTTCGCGAATCGCGAAACGAAGACCTTTATCCATGGCTACTGGTACAATTAACTTCACATTAATAGATACGTTATCTCCTGGCATTACCATTTCACGACCGTCTGTAAGGCTGATTTCACCGGTTACATCCGTTGTACGGAAATAGAACTGAGGACGATATTTGTTGTGGAACGGCGTATGACGACCACCTTCTTCTTTTTTCAATACATAGATTTCAGCTTTGAAATCTTGGTGCGGTTTCGTTGAACCTGGCTTGCAGATAACCATTCCACGCTTGATTTGAGATTTCTCAATACCGCGTAACAATAGACCTACGTTATCTCCTGCTTCACCACGGTCAAGGATTTTACGGAACATCTCAACACCTGTTACAGTAGAAGTTAGTTTCGCATCACCCATTCCAAGGATATCCACGGACTCTCCAGAGTTAATTACACCAGTTTCGATTCGACCTGTTGCAACCGTTCCACGACCTGTAATCGTAAACACGTCTTCAATTGGCATCAAGAATGGCTTATCAACATCACGTGGAGGTAATTGAATGTAAGAATCAACTGCATCCATTAATGCTTCTACCGTAGCAACCCACTTCGCATCTCCGTTCAATGCACCAAGTGCAGATCCCTGAATTACTGGAGCGTTGTCACCATCATACTTGTAGAAAGAAAGCAACTCACGGATTTCCATTTCAACCAACTCCAAAAGCTCTTCATCATCCACCATATCCACTTTATTCATGAATACAACCATAGCAGGAACACCTACCTGACGACCAAGAAGAATGTGCTCACGTGTTTGAGGCATTGGACCATCTGTAGCAGCCACCACAAGGATTGCACCATCCATCTGAGCAGCACCTGTTACCATGTTCTTCACGTAATCGGCGTGACCTGGACAGTCAACGTGCGCGTAGTGACGAGCGGTTGTTTCATACTCAATGTGAGAGGTATTGATGGTAATCCCTCTTTCTTTCTCTTCAGGAGCGTTATCAATTGAAGAGAAGTCTCGCATTTTTGCAAGACCTTTTGACGCCAATACGCTGGAAATTGCAGCAGTAAGCGTAGTTTTACCGTGGTCAACGTGTCCAATAGTTCCAATGTTCACGTGTGGTTTCGAACGATCGAAATTTTCCTTAGCCATTTTACTTTATTTATTACTAGTTAATACTCTGTTTTAAACATGATTCCTAAGAATCAATTCTTTTTCATTGAGCCAATGACGAGATTTGAACTCGTGACCTCTTCCTTACCAAGGAAGCGCTCTACCCCTGAGCTACACCGGCACGCAGTTGAGCGGGAGACGAGGGTCGAACTCGCGACATTCAGCTTGGAAGGCTGACGCTCTACCAACTGAGCTACTCCCGCTTATTATTTGCAGTTTCTTGTGGGGAGAGCAGGATTCGAACCTGCGAAGGTATGAACCAACAGATTTACAGTCTGTCCTCGTTGGCCGCTTGAGTATCTCCCCAACAATTTCGAGCCGATGGAGGGATTCGAACCCCCGACCAGCTGATTACAAATCAGCTGCTCTGGCCAACTGAGCTACATCGGCAATTATTGGTATTCATGAAAAAAAGAACTATCCCGACAAATTTCGGATTGCAAATGTACAAAGCTTTTTTTTATTGAAAAAATTTTTGTTCATTTTTTTGAGTTTAATTCTCGCTCAACGGAGTTCGGGATACGTTTCATACCTTTACCCGGAGAACTATGAAAACTATCGTTGTTTGTGTTACTTCTGATTTAGCCACGGATAATCGGATTTTACGGCATTGCGAACTCATGCACGACATGGGTTTTAAGGTCCTTGTTTTGGGCAGGCAACTTCCCTCCAGCCCGGCGATGCCCGTCTTGCCCTATGCCAGCTACCGGGTCAAACTCCCTTTTACACAAGGGCCGTTGTTTTACCTCAGCTTTCATATTTGGCTTTTTTTCTTTTTACTTTTTAAACGAGCAGACATTCTTTGGGCCAATGATTTAGATACGGTCCTCCCCTGTTTTTTGGTGAGTAAATTACGACGTCAATTTTTCACCGTTGATGCCCACGAGCTCTTTACTGAAGTTCCGGAACTGCAAAAGGCTCCAATCAAAAGGTCCATTTGGGGGATTATTGAAAAACGCCTTGCCGTAAAAGCGGATTTATTCATTACGGTTAATCACTCTTTGGCGCGCTACTTCAAAGATAAATATGGAATCAATCCAAGTGTTATCCGAAACGTGCCCAAACGAATCCCGCTTACTGCAGCCCATACCAAAGAGGAATTAGGCATCCCGGAGAGCGATCTCGTAGTCGTGATTCAAGGATCTGGCATTAATAAAGGAAGGGGGTTAGATGAAACGATCGAAGCCATGAGCCTACTAAGCGGTGTGCACTTGTTGATTATTGGCGGCGGTAATGCCATCGAAGATGCGAAACAAAAAGTTTCAACGCTTGGAATCGGAGCGAAGGTTCATTTCATCGCACGCGTTCCCTATCAAGAAATGATGCGATATACGCAACTCGCTTCAATTGGTCTTGCCTATGATGCAGACCCATGTTTAAATTTTCACTTTGCTCTACCCAATAAGATTTTTGATTATTTCCACGCAGGAATTGCGGTAATTAGTGGGCCTCAGCCAGAAATCTCAGGCTTGGTATCCATCTATGAATGCGGGTACATAATGAAGCAAATCACCCCAGAGTCAATCCAATGGGCGATTGCATTCTACCAAAAACATCCAGGGTTACTCGCCACGCATCAACGGAACGCTAAAAAAGCAGCCGAAACAGAACATTGGGATCATGAGAAAGCAGCATTAGCAGCGCTACTTAATCCCTTGATCGGTTAATGCGATCGAGCATACAGAGTTTGTAGAAATCAAACAAGGGAATTATTCCAAGGGCTTTACCTGTATTCAATCGGCTTACCACCGTCGGCAGCACTACATAAGATATTATTCTCATCAGCCACAACAGCTTGAATCGCTTTAAGTCCCGGTACACTCGAAGCACCCTAACTTGTGCGATAAATGCATCGGGATTTGTGGCGCACTGGATACAACGCTTGAGATTTCCAATGGCCTCGTCTGTCTTCCGCAAGAACGCTTCATTCGAATCCAACACTGCGTTCTTCACAGGATTATTTATGTGGTGGGGTTGAAACCCCAATAAACCCAGCTCTACACCAAATAAGGTGTCTTCGTGACCGTAACCCGTAAGGGTCTCGTTAAACGAAATCTTTTGAAATACCGATTTCCGTAAGAGCACATTGTTTGTTTTAAAACCCGAGCTACTTTTGGACCGTTCTTCTAAGCTTTTACTTTCCCTGGTACTACTGACTTTCCATCGTAAGAACTGATTCGCGGGAGGTCTTTCCTCTTGATACACACTACCCCCATAACCAACACTGATTGAATCGTCTTCCGTCAACTTAAACCACTTGCCAACAAAATCGCGCTCCAAGAGTTCCGAATCGCCATCCAAGAAAAGGATAAAATCTCCTTTCGCTTCATTAGCCAAACGATTTCGAGTGGCTGCACGCCCCAAGTTGTGGTCATTTCTAAGCAACTTAAATCCCTCAAACACGGGCATGCTGGTCATTACCTCGTTTGGTGAGCAATCATCACAAACCAAAACCTCTACGGAAACCGGGAGTAATTGAATCTGCCTTTGCAAGGCAAGCACCAAGGCATCTACATTACAGTGATAGGCTGGAATGCAAATGCTCAGCATTATGCCATTGTATTCGGCGTACCAAAGTGCATTGGAGGCATTCCTGCTTGAGGCTCCTCGATCACACCAAAATTCTGCTCGTATTTTTCAATATTATCTGCCAATGCATGTAAAAAGCGTTTGGCATTTTGAGGAGTCATTAGTACCCTTGAGCGCACTTTTCCTTTGGGCATTCCTGGCATCATTTGAATAAAATCACAAACGACTTCTGCGGGGGAATGCGTGATTACAGCAAGGTTGGAATAGATACCCAAAGCAATCTCTTCGGATAATTCTATATTCATTTGGTTTTCTTGTTGATCCATGGCTTAGTTTATTTCTGTTATTGTATCGGTAAATTTAATTCCAAATTCTTCCAATTCCTTTAGTACCGGCAAATATAATTCCTTTTGAATAGGAATGTGTACCCCTGGATTTGAATAACCTCTTAAGATAAGTTTAGCGATTATTCCAATAGGAATGCCTACGGTATTTGACATCGCCGTAAATACATTGTCTTCTCCCAAGGCCACCATGGATGAAGTGATTTTAGTGCGCCCCGTTGGATGTTCAAATTCAAACTCATGCAACATGACCAGCATGTCTTTATCCGTTGGCTTTAGCGCCCACGCTTTTTCAAGCAGGGTGTGTAGCAGCACCGCGGGACTTGCGTCTTCTTTAAACGGCAATACATCGCCCCTAAAGCAACCAATTTCCTCAAACAGCTCAAAAAGATGCACGCGTTCTGGACGTAAGAATTTTTTAAATTTAACTTCTACGCTGTCCAACAGGTGGTACGGTAAAAAAGCATTCATTAATTGCCGTGGGCTCAGTAAGCGGCTATTTTCAAGCACATAGCTGTCATCGGTGAGGCCGAGTTCAATTAACACGTCCCATCCTTGACAAAAATCTGGTTTTCTTAGGGTACCGCGATAAATGGTTTCCACCTCATTGATGTTATAACTATCAATGTATTTTAATGAATTTCTATTGGCGTAGCCATCAAAAGCACCGTATCCGTCAATGATAAAGCGTTCTGTTCTTTTGAATAGCTGCGCATATGGGATGTACTTCAGTTCCTTATTTTGACGAAATGCTGCAACCCCTCCTTGACCTGCTACAATGACATTTCTGGGATTCCATGTGAACTTGTAATGCCATAAATTATCATCAGATTCTGGCGCAATGAGCCCCCCACAAAAAGATTTAAACACTTTCAAGCTGGCGCCTTCTTGTCGTTTCTCATCCATAATCCGCATGGCACTCATGTGGTCTATTCCCGGGTCTACTCCAGTTTCGTTCAAAATGGTTACCCCTTTCATAATTGCCTCTTCATGCAATTGCTTCATGGCCGGAGAAACATAGCTTGGCGTTATTAAATCCGTTCTCAAATCTATGCAATCGCGAGCCACCTCGTGATGGAATTTAGCCGGAAGCATAGAAATTACGAGGTCAACATGAGCAATCACTGCGCGACGCTCCTCGGCAATACTGGCATCCAATTCAATTAATTGAATGCGCGGATTATCCCCATATGTAGCGCGCAGCGGCTCAATGTGTGAATTCCCGATTTTAAGCACCCAATCTTCAACGATTAAACGTTCAGAAAGATATCGAAGTAAGGAGGAAGCAGACAATCCTGCTCCCAATACCAAAATGGTTTTCATCGGAATTAGTGAATGTTTTCTAGGATTGGGCGAACCGCGTTGAAGAGTACTTCTTCATCCCATGGTTTTGAAATAAACGAGTCGAGTAGGTTGTCTTTCACCAATCCATCAACGGAAACTGGATTCGCTTGACCAGAAAGCATGACGCATTTGAGCTCTGGATATTTTTCTTTTATCGATCGAATGAGCTCAGCACCGGTCATTTGTGGCATTTGATAATCCACAATGATAAAAATAATATCTATTTTTTCAGCCACCAGCTGGTCAATATTAAGTAAGGCTTCAGAAGGGTCGGTAAAATACTCGAGCAGGGTACATTTTTGATCTAAAATCTTGCCCAGCTGAAAGCCCAACATCTGCAAAATGAATGGATCATCATCCACACAAACAACCGCATATTTTATTTCATCCATAGAACAAAGGTATTACATTAATTCAATCTCGACCTCATTTTTTTCCTCCGTTTCATAATTTAAACGCCTAAACACAAAGGAGAACGTAGTCCACTCATCCGTCGATTCAAGAGTCATTTGCGCGCCGTGTTCGTCTAATACGCTCTTAACAATACTCAATCCTAGTCCTGAGCCGTTTCGCCTCGCCTTGGTGGTGTAAAATTTCTCGAACATTCGTTCTTTAACCTCCGCAGGTATTTTTGGACCGTTATTGGAAATATGAACCGTAACATAATCGGGTGTTGACTCGGCTATAATTTTTATAATTCCGCGGTCTTCAAATTGATCCAAAGACTCAATGGCATTTTTAATGATGTTGGACCACAATTGAAACAATTTAATGTCAAACCCTTCAACAAAGAGGGAGCGATCCACCTCAAATACTAATTCTACACTTCGTTTTATCTCGTAATTGAAGACATTTAACACGGTATTAATATTTTCAAATATATTCACCGGACCTTTATCGCTATTGCGCTGATCTTTTATAAATGACCTCAGGTCTTGGACCACATTGGTTGCCCGATCTGAGGAGGTGAGTATGGTCTCTATAAAATTCCTGACAATTTGCAAACTATAAATTAGCTCCAAAAATTCAAAGGGATTCTCAGAGGCTATCACTTGTTCGATAAACTCTTCTTGATCTGGTAGGACCCTAGTTTTTACGAACATCGCAATAAGTTTAGCGCGGGAGCTCTCATCCATCGCGGGATACTTTTCTATGAAAAACAACTCGAGCGCTTTCATTTCTTTACGCTGTTGAAGGCCGCCCACAAAGAGCTCTCCTTGGCGTTCAATGGAGCGATTCAATGCAAGGTTTATTTGGGATTCAGAACATTTTGACACAACATTGCCAAACACGTTATCCAGGGTAAATCGAATGCTCTCTGCCCCGATTTTTATTGCACCAAGGGGGGTATTCAAATCGTGTGCGATACCGGAAGCAATCTCCCCGATTGTCACCAGTTTCTCTTGGTCAGACATGGATTTAGTAAGTTCTAAATTTCGATTGGTTTCTTCAATCACCCGCCGTTCCAGGTCTGCATTAATTTCTAAGATTTCCTGCTGTAACTTTTCTTTCGTTTTTTGTTCCTCAAGGGCTGAAATCTTCTGTGACAATAGGTTCGAAATGGTCATCAATACCCGCAAATGAAGGTCTGTAAAAAACCCTTTTCGTTCATTTTCTGAATCGATTACTCCCCATATTTTACGGCCTAATTTGATAGGTACTGCGACCTCAGAAAGTCGTTTTTCATCATCTACAATATAGCGATCATCTTGGGTGGTGTCATCAATGAGCAAGGGCTTGCCCGTTTTTGCTACGGTTCCAACGATGCCTTGCCCAAGGGGGATTTTCATGGTATCCTTGAGTACCCTGCGCCGTTTTGTTTTATTGCCCATTGCAGCCACTTGCATCAGGGACTTATCCTCAAGTTTATAAATCACACAATCCTCAAAATCCAACTGTGAGATTATATTTTCTACAATATCCCAGCAGATTTCTTCATAATCGGTACCCGTAAGGAATGAATCCGCCAATAAATTGATGGTTTTTTCCGCCTGAACAATATGCTGAAGCTCCTCATTCATTTGTTGAATGGTGATGTTGGATTCTTGAATTGCCGAGATATTTCGAATTCGTTCCTTGACGTTAACAAGCATCCTTGAAAGTAAAACCAGGAGTACCTTCTCATCCTCATAGAACTTGCGATAATCGTTTACGGAATCTAACCCAACAAATCCTAAGCTTATACCTTCGTGCATTAGCGGCAGGGCAATCAGTGATTTAATTCCTTGAGCAACCAACAACTGTTTAAACATTCCCTCAGGAAGCTTACTTGTGTTCTCGACTTCAATATTCTCCCCCTTGGCATGAGTTTCTACCCATACTGGCACATGTTCAAAAGGAATCTCTTGAAGATTCTCTAATTCGGGACTAATTCCGGGAGCAACCCACTCATGCGTATTGGATGTAGTTTGGTTTTCGTAATTGTAGTCAAATAAATAAACCCGATCTACATTCATAAATGTACCTAGGCGCTCTAGGGTACTGTTAATGAGGACGTCTAGCTCTTCTGGGTTGATATCAATAAACTCCGTAGCAACCCCCATGATAACCGCCTGAAACTTATTTTTATAATCCACAATTCGTTCAGCCAGCTTACGTTCAGAAATATCCCGAGAAGCCGCTATAATATAGCCTTTACCATCAATGACTTGAAAGCGGACATACACTTCCACATCCATGGTGTTGCCATTTTTCTGATTGACATTTACAGATTCAGCAGAGAAATACCCCTTTTCTTTCAGGAAGGAAATGTGCGCTTCCCAGGCTTTTTTATCTTTAAATTGATGGTCAATATCCGCAACCTTGTACTTGGTGATTTCCTCGGCAGCAATCCCCAAACGGTCCGAGGCCGCTTTATTGATGTACACAAAATTGCCGTTTTCGTCTGCCACCTGCACAGCATCTGAGGCGGCATTTAAAAATTGCTCCAAGAGGGTGAGTCTTAGGTGCGATTTCTGCACTTCTTCTTCCGCCAATTTTCTTTGAGTAATATCAATGCCGTAACCAACAACATTTCGTTGTTTATTGTTGGGGTTGTATATCGGTCGCATCCTTCGCATGATCACTTTACGGCGTCCTTGGGAGTCTTGAATATCGTCTTCCCATTCAACTTCTTGATCCTGTTTCAATACCTCAAGAAACTTAGCCCTTCTAAAATCCGCTCCGGCAGTTGATATTCCTTTGAACGCACAATAGTCGTAATCATCTTTGCCAATCATAAATTCACGAGTCTCTGGACTTTTAATCCCTTGTGGATTTACGAAAAGATAGCGGTGCTCCTCATCAAATACTGCAATGTCCGAAGGAATATTATTCAGGATATATTCGTAAAATTCTTGCTGATCATTGAGTTTTAAAGCCAATTCGGTCAGCTCATTTTCTTTCTGCGCCACCTCGGCGACGAAATGGGTAATGTCTGCGGCATACAAGTTAAAAAACTCATTGGATCCTTTTTTTCGAATGTTAAGTTGGTAGGTATGGTTATTTCGTGTGAGGTAAACGGAGTGATTTTCAAGTTGATTAGTATGCACATAATTCAAGTGTTCCTTGAGCTCTTTGTCGTTAAGATCGTCTGTGGTAAAATTAAAGTCCTTTAAAAATTGTGTCGAACAAGGGTTCGCATAGAGCACCTTACACCCTAGCCCAATCCGCAATACTGGGTTCGGATTTTCCTCAGGGAACAATGAGGTATTCAATAGTTCTTGCTTACTCTCTTCTAAGGCGTTGTTTTTCAATCGGTATTCGTGGTTGAGGCGCTGCAAATCTTCTAAGGCTTTGGTAGAGGCCTGCAGCAGGAACAAATATTCCGCGATGTAATCTTGTTGTGGAAAATCCTTTAAGGTCAGTTGATAGGCCGAAATATGGAAATTTGCATTGATTACGGGAGATCCATGAATAATATACCCCCAATCTACGGGTCTACCTGAAATCTTATACCGTTTACTCCCATCCCGCGTCTGAATAAAAAAAAGTTGGGCCGTATTATTCCGCAACTTTTCAAAAGAACCGCCCGTGACCCACTCGAAGGTGGTGTCAAAAGAATCCGAAGGGGAGAAGTTAATTGCTTTTTGAAAGGCCTTGCCCACCTTGAGCAGGGAAAAATCATTCCCAACGAACAAGGTATGTGGGTTTGCGAACTCTAACGCATTGAATAAGAGATCAAGTTCTGACTCAGTACTCATTCCCATTCAATCAAAAATACATCGCAATCGGAGTCATCGCCTTTCTCAAGAATTTGCTTAATCCGACAGTTAAGATTAAAGCGTTTTCCCAAGCCCTTAATTAATCCGAATAACATTGGTGTTAGGCCTGCTCGGTGTGAACGATACTCTAGCTCTAAAGAATTGGCCTTTTCATTTCGTGTGGTGAATAGCGGCGGTGCTAAGTGGGGCATGATGTTACTCATCCGCGCATGCAACATATCAAGATTCGCTAAAAATTCAGGGAAGGAGGAACCCGAAAGTTCCATTAATTCTCCGTACCCCTCCTCCGCGGTGTAGGTAATCCAATATTCGCCGAAGGCCTCAAGAATTAGAGGGGCATCTGATTTGAGCACCATCGACGCATGATGCACTAAGTCGTAAGTCAATTTATCCGGATAGGATTGCAAGCCAACAAATTCACTTTCATCGAATCCTGCATTCCTAGCGATTTCTAGCCATGTTTCCTCACCGTAATTCGTCACCACCAAGTCCTTAATCGCTTTGTTTACTAGACCGTACATATCCGTTAATTTATTTAACAAATATAAAGAAATGATTGAAAACCGGCTTGCTTTGCCACACCAACTTTCGCACATATTTGCGTACTTTTGCAAAAAAAATACATGGAATACAACAAACTCGGAAAATCAGGAATTCAAATAAGCCGATTTTCGCTCGGGTCATGGCTGACTTTTGGAAAACAAATTGATGAACGCGCAGTAGAGCGCTTAATGGCGATTGCGTATGAACACGGCATCAATTTCTATGATAATGCCGAGATTTATGCTCGAGGAATGAGTGAAACTGTGATGGGTAAAACCCTCAAAAAACTGGGATGGAGTCGCGACAGTTATTTAGTTTCGAGTAAGGTCTTCTTCGGAACAGGAGGAACATGGCCCACGCAGCGTGGATTAAGCAGAAAGCATGTAATAGAAGGGTGCCATCAAGCGCTTGAGCGCCTACAGGTAGATTACATCGATTTGTATTTCTGTCATCGACCAGATAAAGGAACCCCCATTGAGGAAACCGTGTGGACCATGCACAACTTAATTCAACAAGGGAAAATTCTTTATTGGGGTACTTCCGAATGGAGTGCTCAAGAAATTATGGAGGCCCATGTATTTGCCAAGCAAAACCATTTGATTGGACCAACGATGGAACAGCCCGAATACAATTTATTTTGTCGCCACAAAGTAGAAGTAGAATTTGAACAAATCTATAAAACGATGGGCTTAGGAACCACGATATGGTCTCCCTTAGCCTCTGGTGTTTTGACCGGAAAATATAATCACGGGAATCCAAACGGTACGCGTTTAGGAATAGAGGGATTGGAATGGCTTCGCGATAAAAACGTAACGGCAGAACGGATTGAAAAAGCCAGGAAGATTGAAACCTTAGCCACTGAACTTGGTACCACAAGTACAAAGCTAAGCCTGGCCTGGTGCCTTAAAAACCCGAATGTAAGTACAGTGATCTTAGGGGCCAGTAATGAAACCCAGTTCATAGAAAACCTAGAAGCCATGGAAATTCAATCCCTACTTACTTCAGAGGTGATGGAACGGATTGAGCAAGACATGAACAATAAACCGCTTAGACCTGACTATTAAAACAAAAGCAAAAAAAACTTGTTTCAACCTTTTACCGCATAATTAAAATCCATGATTCAAACAGACATTATCATCATAGGTGCAGGACCCGTTGGACTATTCACGGTATTCGAGGCAGGGCTCCTCAAATTACGTTGCCATTTAATTGATTCCTTACCACAACCGGGTGGACAATGCTCAGAAATTTATCCCAAAAAACCGATTTATGATATCCCTGGATTTCCAGAAATTTTAGCGGGGGATCTCATTGATAACCTCATGGCTCAAGCGGCGCCCTTTAAGCCTGGTTTCACCTTGGGTGAAGCGGCGATGTCGATTGACACCATGGAAGATGGCACGTTTAAAGTAACTACCGTTAAAGGAACCGAACATTGCGCTCCGATCGTCATGATTGCTGGCGGATTAGGTGTTTTTGAACCAAGAAAGCCACCGATTGAAAACCTTGCAAACTTCGAAGATAAAGGAGTGGAGTACATCATTCGCGATCCCAAATTTTATCAAGACAAAGCCTGTGTTATTGCAGGAGGAGGCGATTCTGCCCTGGATTGGTCTATCTTTCTTGCAGAAAATAACATTGCTTCATCGGTTACCTTAGTGCACCGTAGCGCCTCTTTTCGAGGACACTTAGACTCCGTTCAGAAAGTTATTAATTTCGCTGAACAAGGAAAGATTACTTTGATTACCGAAGCCGAAGTTACCGGTTTAGTTGGGCAAGAATCTTTGGAAGAAGTGATTATAAGCCATCAACACCAAGGCGAACTTAGAAAAAAAGCGAATCACTTTATTCCTCTTTTTGGGTTAAAACCTAGCTTAGGGCCGATCGCTGATTGGGGATTAGAAATAGAAAAAAATGCCATCAAGGTCAACACCTTAGATTATTCAACCAATATTCCGGGTATTTATGCCATTGGAGATGTGAATACCTATGAAAACAAATTGAAGTTGATTCTTTGTGGGTTTCATGAGGGAACGCTCGCTGTACAATCCGCGTTTGCGCGCATCCACCCAGAAAAGAAAAATGTATTGAAGTATACTACCGTAAATGGCGTTCAAGGCTTTTAGGTTGCCATGAAAAACAAATCCATTAGCACGGTTATCATTCTAGGAGCACTCTCTATGCTCTCTATCTTGATTATCCAGTTGCTATGGGTGCAAAAAACGATTGAAAGACAGCGGATTAGCATCTCAATTCAACAACGTGAAGACAGTCTTAATCAGAAGGAATTTCAAAATGACGTGCAAGTTGCACTTCGCGAAGTAATTGAGACCGTAGAAATCAACACCTCAAATGATGTATATGGTGCAGTTAGAATGGTATCAAATAACCAATTTATCGTTGATTTATCCGCAGAACTTGAACCCTATTATTTGGAAACACTCTTAAAAAAAGCGTTTTACAAAGAGAATATTAATAGAGATTTTGTTTATGCCATTTACGATTGCTTTACCGATAGTATTTATACAAGCAATTTAGTCAAATACAAAAAAGATTCAATTTATGTGTTAGAAAAGGAAAGTTCACCTATTGAAATACAGTCCAAAATGAATTTAAAAAAAGACGGACATTATTTCTCGGTTTACTTTACCGATGTGGATAATCCAGAAATTAATACGAAGCCAAATTATGCCCCATGGATTTACCTGACATTGATGCTTATTGTTATCGCCACATTTTTCGCCTTTAGCGTAACGGTTATTATGCGTCAATATCGCTTGGCGGAAGTTAAAACAGATTTCATCAACAACATGACCCATGAGCTCAAAACGCCTATATCTACGATTAGTTTATCGGCAGAGATGATGATGAGGCTGCCAGAAATCTCAACGGAGCAAGTTCAGAAATACGCGAGCATCATCTACAAGGAGAACAAACGCCTTGAGCATCAGGTGGAGCGAGTCCTTAACGTGGCTAAATTAGACAAGGATCAGGTGGTACTCAATAAAGACCAATTCGATGTGAATGAATTATTGGATGAAGTAAAGGAGAACTTTGAGCTGCATCACTTAGAAAAAGGTGGGGTTATTCACATTGAATTAACCGCTGTTAACCATATTATTCAAGCAGACGCGGTTCATTTAACCAACGTCATTTATAACCTCTTAGAAAATGCAGTAAAGTATTGTGAATCGGTCCCAAACATTACAATACAAACTAGAAATGAAAAGCAGGGAATTTGGATTGAGATTGAGGATAACGGAATTGGAATAAAAAAAGAAAACCTTTCTTTGATTTTCGATAAATTCTATCGGGTGCCTACTGGAAACCTACACAACGTAAAAGGCTTTGGGCTCGGACTTTATTACGTGAAGCTTATTGTTGATGCGCACGGAGGTAAGGTCAATGTAAAAAGCACCCCAGGTAAAGGAACAACCTTCTCCCTATTTTTTTCGTGATTTTTTTAGCAGCGTATTTGGTTGGGGAAACACCCCAGTTCGAATAAGCACCTTTGTTTTTGAATTAAAAATGAGTTCTTCGAGAATCAACGAATTTACCGACCTGACCTGAACGTTCCATGTTTTATTCCTGCCCTTGCCCATTTTTTTTACTGCCGTAATGCTTCCATTCAATACCGGACAAAACCCTGGATTTTTATAGCATATGGAAACCGCATTTCGTGACACCTCAATGCTCAGTGCTGCTGAGTCTATAGGAATGGATTGATTGTGTTGTGAAACCATGTATGCAGGTTGAGTTCCAAGGAAGGTCCCACACAACTTTTTAGGAAGCTTTTTCGCGGCTTGCCCCACCAGTGAATGACTGAAAATCACACAGAATACCCAAAAAAAACACCGCTTCATGCCACGAAAGTACGCAAATTCAACATTGTTTATTATCCCGTTAATAAAATCATCGATTCCACCGGAGTTGGTTTTTTATAAAAGTTTACTTTCGTACTACGATGGAACAATATCACAAACTCTTAACGCACATTCTTGACCACGGCGTAAAAAAAGAGGACCGAACGGGCACAGGTACCTATTCTGTTTTTGGGTATCAAATGCGTTTTAACCTCGCGGACGGTTTTCCATTAGTAACTACCAAAAAATTGCACCTTCGTTCGATCATTCATGAATTGCTTTGGTTTTTACAAGGTGACACCAACATTAAGTATTTAAAAGATAATAACGTTTCGATCTGGGATGAATGGGCAGATGACGATGGAAATCTTGGGCCTGTATACGGGTATCAGTGGCGTTCTTGGCCCACCCAAGATGGAGGTCATATCGATCAAATATCACAAGTGGTTGAACAGATTAAAAAAAATCCCGATTCACGTCGTTTATTAGTCTCTGCATGGAATGTTTCCTGCGTGAATGATATGGCTTTACCTCCTTGCCATACAATGTTTCAATTTTATGTGGCAGAAGGGAAGCTGAGTTGCCAACTGTACCAGCGAAGCGCAGATACCTTTTTAGGAGTTCCTTTCAACATTGCGTCATACGCCTTACTCACCTTAATGATGGCTCAAGTATGCGGCTTACAACCCGGAGAGTTTATCCATACTTTTGGCGATGCGCATTTGTACACCAACCACATTGAGCAAGCCCAACTTCAACTCTCAAGGGAATGCCGACCCTTGCCAACAATGAAAATCAATCCTCATGTGAAGGATCTTTTTGCCTTTAAATTTGAAGATTTCGAATTAGAGAATTACGACCCACATCCACACATTAAAGCTGCGGTAGCCGTATGACAAAGCTTGCATTAATCGTAGCCATGGATGAAGCGCGAGGCATTGGAAAAAACAATGACCTGATGTGGAATCTTCCCAATGACATGAAATTTTTCAAGGAAATGACGAATGGTCAAATTGTAGTCATGGGTAGAAAAAATTACGACTCCATCCCAGAGCGGTTTCGGCCCTTGCCGAATCGAGAGAATTGTGTCATTACGAGAAATCCTACGATTGAGGCTCCCGGTTGCAAGGTATTTCATGATTTACACGAGTGCATTGATGCATATTCCAATGATGAACGCACCCTGTTTATTATTGGTGGAGGTGAAATATATCGCCTGGCCTTGGAGACACTCGCTTTGGATGAATTATACATTACAGCAATCGACCATACCTTTGGTGCGGATACCTTTTTACATGAGTTTGACGAAACACCTTGGAAAAAAACGAGCATCCAAACGCAAATCCCTGATGAGCGACATGCCTTTGGGTTTACGATTTATAAGTATTTCAAGTAATTATTAACTTTATAGAAACCTACCGCATGTTAGCACCCTTTAACCTTAAGCAGTGGATCAATGACAACCGAGATCTATTAAAACCGCCGGTATCCAATAAAAACCTATACCATGAGGCAGGAGATTTCATCGTCATGGTTGTGGCAGGACCAAACGCCCGCAAAGATTACCACTACAACGAAAGCGAGGAATTATTCTTTCAGATTGAGGGAGACATCACAGTTCGAATTCAGCACGAAGGAAAACCAAAGGATATTTTAGTAAAGGAGGGGGACATGTTCTTATTACCAGCAAACACACCCCATTCACCGATGCGCGGTGAACACACCATAGGGTTAGTGATCGAGCGCGTTAGAAAAGGGACGAATTTAACGGATGGTTTGTTTTGGTTTTGCGAAAACTGCAACGAAGAATTAAAATCATACCGCTTTCACTTAGAGAACATCGAGAAAGATTTCATCCCAAGATTCAAAGAATTTTACAGCTCAGAAGCAATGCGCACCTGCAAATCTTGCGGACATGTCATGGCTACAGACCCTCGTTTTTCCTAGGAATTACTTATCCGTTTCGTAGGTACTGAGGTAGGTGATGTTCGTGGTTTTGTCGTAATACTGTAACACCATTTTTTTACCTCTTAATTCATTAATGGAATAAGAAACGGGCAATTCCTCGCCGTCTGTTAATAACATGAGCGAAGTTTTATCATCGTTAAACATCCACGTTCCATGCTCAAACGTTGACTGAATTTGTCCTAGAACAGTCTGGCTTGCAGTCCATGAATAGGTACCGTCTTTCTCAATAACTAGTTTAAGTGCTGGTTGATAATCAATAAACTCATTCCCATTAACGAGATAACTCGTCAATTTCCAATCATTCACGATACGGTTTGATTTAGTCAACAAGGTAAATTTAGATCCGTTTGGATATTTACTGCAAGACGGGGTTAAGCATATTAAACTTAAGGCAAGCAATGGGAGGATTAAAAACTTCATAATGAATTAAATGTTGACCAAAAATACAATTTTTTTGAAAATAAAAAAGCCCCTTTCGGGGCTCATGCTATAATTCTCAATTACTTGGGCTCATACGTATACGTAAACGTATCCCCTGAATCGTAATCAAATTGTTTTAATTTCACCATATCTTTCTTCAACATCAAGATCTCCATGGTATCCTTCGAATTCGTGGCCGGATTGGTTTCCGTCAGGATTAATTTGGTTTTCTTATCGTAAAACTCCCAAGTACCTGCACTGGTGTAGGTTGTTGGAACTCCAAAAACCGTGATTACCGTACTTGCTGTAAAGGTACCGTCCTTCGAAATCGAATTGGTTAGGGTGAGGTTGCTTAAATTCCATTCCGTACCGGATTGATTTACCGAAGTTGCCTTCCAATCTCCCTCTAATCGCGCGGCTTTTGAACTCATTGCAAAATTCGGTCCTTCAGGATACTTCCCGCACGAACCTACCAGCAAAGCAATCCCTAAGAGACCCGCTACATTAAATAATCGTGTTTTTTTCATGTTGTTGTTTTAAAAATTTCTAAAATCTTATTCGCAACTGCTTAACGGCGTATCTTTGTGAAAAGTTACGATGAAAGTAAAAATTATCTTAGTTTCCCTGGTTACGATTATATTAAGTGCTTGTAATCAAACTAACTCGTCAACCCAAGTGCTTGCGGTAAAACAGGAACAAAAATCTGTCGTTAAATCGAATGCTAAAATTACCTTTAACGTAGAAGGCATGGTATGTAAAATGGGGTGCGGCGGGGCCATTCGTAAAACCCTGCTTCAGGCAGGTGGTGTGGAACGTGTAGAGGTTGATTTTGTTGAAGAAGCCAAGAGCCAAGGAATCACAGTTCATTACGACAGTTCCCTTACCAATATTCCTCAATTAAAAAAACGCATAGAACAGGCCAATGACGGTCAATTCACGGTGATTTCCGAAACGGAACCTACTACCTCAAAATAAGCAGGATGCTCACACTTCATTTTCGTGAATATGGCGAAGGAAAACCCTTGGTAATCCTTCACGGATTATTTGGATCTTCAGATAATTGGCAAAGCTTAGCCCAGCGATTCGCTGCGTTTTATCGGGTCTTTTGTGTTGACCTTAGAAATCATGGGCATTCCCCCTGGAGTGAGGAACACCGGTATGAAGACATGATGGATGATGTGTACGCCTTCATTGAAGCGCAGCAACTCACAGATGTCATTTTATTGGGTCATTCCATGGGCGGCAAAGTGGCCATGCATTTCGCGCAAAATTATCCGCACCTATTGAATAAACTTGTGGTCGCAGATATGGGGGTAAAAGCCTATCCGATGCATCACCAACATGTCTTAGCGGGTATTCATGCCTTACACTTGGATTCAATCAGTACGCGCAGCGAAGCAGAAGCTATACTTAAAACCTACGTGGAAAATGACGGAATACGTCAGTTTCTTTTAAAAAATTTATATTGGATTGAAAAAGGGAAATTAGCATGGCGTATGAACGTAGCCGTACTAGAACGTGAAATGCCGTACATACTTGCGGCACTCCCTGAACAGGAAAGCTGGACCCCTACCCTCTTTTTACGCGGAGAACTCTCCAACTACAT
>DBCM01000153.1:48163-48710 GCA_002293045.1 Flavobacteriales bacterium UBA958
AAAAACCCCGACGCGATGGCCGGGGTAAATTTATGGTTATATCCGAGAGAAATGCATTAATCTTTCGGAGTGTGCAGGTACGGTGCATTCACGAAACACTTAACCAAGGCATTGTTTGCAAAAAGCAGTTTGCTCTCCGAAATAAACTTTTCTTGAACTTCAGGATTAATCCCCAAAAAACTGAAACAATAATCTTGTTCACCCTCACGTCCCCAATTCACCACTTTATGCGTATTTGAGAGCATATTCAACTGATTAAAATCCGCAATAAACGTATTAAACGTTTTCTTAGCTTGCCGATCCGGCCCTGAACCAATGCTGATAAAGGAAACTTGGAATCTACAGATGCTGTCGGAATCTGGAGTAGTAGTTGTGACTGTTGGATTTTCGTTGGTGGCGTTTTCTGTGTTTTTACAAGCCATCAATAACATGGCAACCATAGGTATTATAAAAAATCGCATATCTGTTAGGGTTAAGCTTGAGTGCTGTTAAGGCAACTCAAAGGTATATTATTTTGAAATAATTATCTTCTTGGTTCCTGAGTTTC
>DBCM01000155.1:0-2577 GCA_002293045.1 Flavobacteriales bacterium UBA958
GGGTCTTGTCCTAAAATCACGACCTTAACCTCGGAAAAAGCACAGGCATTAAAGGCCGCAAAAAGGTCTTTTTTATTCGGAAATACATGAGTAGGGGCAGCTAAATAAGCGTCTATTACCGCGGATTCAAGCTCAAAAAAATATGGCTTTTGAAATTCATCAGCCAACTGCAGGGACCAATCATTGGCTAAGTTAGCAATCATGCCACTGGAAAATCTTCGTGTATTTTTTGTAAAATGGATGCGTGTTCACGGTTAATTTCACTCAAATCAATGGACTTCACATAGCGAAGCCGTTTCAAATAATTTATATCGGATAACAGCGCTAAGAACGACTGTGCAAAAAGTCCCAATGCCAAAAAATAAACGAAAGAAACCATCCAGTTTAATAGATTCGACCAAGGCAGATAATGCGGGAGGATAAACAACAGGGGTAAGTTTACAATCAAAACGATGAAAATTGCGAGTACTTTTTTGGTTGCCCCCCAAAACACTGGCCTTTTGAAGGCATTTTCAACCCATTTTTTAATGAGTATCGTAAGCCATCCGGCATGCAGGGCACCCAATACAGAAAACGGAAAAAACAATATACTTCGAAACAGGCTCTTTGATGAATTCCAGGCATTAGTTTCAGATAAATACCGTTCATTTTCAGTTATCTTAAGCGCCTCTAGTTGATTTTTATATGATTTAATCTGGTTGACCAAGGCAAGTCGGTCTTCGCGTTGTTGTTCACTCAAGCCATTGATCCAATTTGCTAAACTGATGGAGTACTGCCACCGTTCCTCAAGGGTAAATTGGTCATCAAAGCACGTAGGATGCATGCCTTTTCTGGTAAACATCATAAGGTCCTCATGAACATCAGCCCAATCGGGATCGTGAACATCGGTCACTAAGCTCCGCATATCAGCCTCCAAAATGCGCGTAACTTCCGTGATCGTTTTCGCTGGATTCTCTTCAAAATCTGCTCGAAAATCATTTAACCGAATCCTTTTACCTGCCGCAATCAGAACATCGCTTCTTCGCAGGTTAAAATCGGTGTAGTTGACACCTAGTCCTTGTAAGTATATTTCCTTGTTCCAATTTGTATACTCCAGGGCAGAAAAACCAATTCGTGCTGGACCTTTTTTTATGGGATGAAGGCGGCGTTGAATCCGATCGTCTGTGAAACCCTCACCAAAAATTAAAATGTTTCGATTGCCATTTAGAACAACATTTGTTTTTTCAAAGATTTTAGCATTTTTCACCTTGGTATCTACCCCATCGCGTTGGCGATAAATCGGTAACATGTGCGCAGCCCACAGAAAGGGTCTGGAAAATTTATTAAACACATCAGACCGAGTCATAAAAAATACGATCGGTTTTCGTTGTGAGGCAATGAATAGTGGATCCATAAAAGAACCCTGATGATTACTCACAAAAATGGTCCTTCCAAAAAAATAATTACTCGGATTAATGCTTCTTATTTTTCTGAAATATAATCGAAAGGAATAATGGAATGCCACAAAGAGAAATAGATACAATATGCGCATAGCAGACAAAAATACAGATATTCTATGGTTAATTTCAACATTTGTCCTTTCAAAAATTCATAAATCACCCATTTATGGCGCATGTAAATGAATTAGATTCGCTGCATGAAACACATCGGAATCATTTGTGGTGGATACTCCTCAGAGTATGACATCTCCCTGAAAAGTGCCAGCACCATTCTTTCAAATCTTCCTGAGCCTTATACTGGACATCAAATTGTTATTTCAGAAAAAGGTTGGATTGTTCAAAATGGATATAATCCTGGGATATTTGATTTAAACCAAGGAAAGATAATATTTAGGGACGGAAAAGGTGTCCAACTGGACGGCGCCATTGTATATATACACGGAAATCCAGGAGAAAACGGAAAAATCCAAGCGGTTCTTGATCTGTTGTCAATTCCCTATGTAAATGCTAACGTACTGGCCTCTGCCCTATCATTTGACAAGTGGTTCTGCAATCAATTTTTATCCTCTTTTGATATCCCAGTTGCCCAGTCAATATTGCTTCATGCGGGAGATTCAATCGACGAACACGCCATCGTTCAGACCTTGGGCTTGCCCCTTTTTGTTAAACCAACAGATTCGGGATCCAGTTATGGCATTTCAAAGGTGAAGGAGGTCGCGCAATTACCAAGCGCAATCGACCGAGCTTTTAAGGAGGGAAAAACAGTAGTGTTAGAATCGTTTTTAGATGGAATCGAGGTCACCTGCGGTGTTTTCCGAAATGCGGAGGAATTAATTGCGTTGCCGCTAACAGAAATCGTTTCCGAAAATGAGTTTTTTGACTATGAAGCCAAGTATCAGGGAAAATCTCATGAAATTACTCCAGCACGAATAAGCGACGAACAAACACGAATTATTCAGGCGCAAGCAAAGCGCATCTATACGCTCTTAAATTTGAAATCCATTGCGCGCATCGACTTCATGTTGGTGAAAGAGATCCCTTATGTGATCGAAGTGAATACTACCCCGGGCTTTTCATCGGAGAGCATCGTTCCTAAAATGCTCGAAGTAGCGGGGATTTCCATTTCATCCTTTTGGGA
>DBCM01000155.1:2731-4356 GCA_002293045.1 Flavobacteriales bacterium UBA958
GCATAGGATTTAATTCCTGTCATGGTGCCACTTTTCGCAAAAACTCGACCATCCCCTGCAGCACCTTTACACAAATCACTAATTGTTCCACTGCGACCCGCAATTGGTAAAGTCTCAAAAAAGTGATTCCCTGCTGGGCTTATCGTCATATAGCGCAACAAATCGCAAAAGTGTGTTGCAGCAATGCGGTTACTTCTGGATAATCCACTACCGTCAAATAACCGCAAGGACGTGGTATCGATTTTAGGCCCGAAAAACTGCTTGTAAATGTCAATGGCTTGGGAATTTGTTCCTTTTCCGGTAAGCTTGAACGCGACCCCATTCAACAGCCCTTCCGCAAAGAAATTCACGCTTTTTCGATTCGTCCAAGTGGCGATTTCCTTTACCGTTCTTCCGCGGTGGGAGAACAGGTGCTGCATAGCATCGTAATCGGGTGAACGCATCCCTCTACATGTTTGGAACCCTCCCGCCACTGGAAAAGAATCCAAAAGAAATCTGGTATTCATCACTTCCGCAAAATTATCCTCAGGGTTCGCCACCGAGCCCTTTACCATATAACTCGACTGATAAGCAGGTAGTTTTCCTGTAGCAAGCCGATGCTCGTCGTAGGCTTTCCCTTGAAGGTTTGAATGGTCACCCTTGACATTGGAACTGACTATTTTAGAGCTTAATTGGAGGTTTTTTTGATAGGGTGAAGTCGTAATAAAATTTGCCTTAGTTCCTGGTTTTCCTGTTTTAAAATAATACTTAGCGATGTTATCATAAACATTTAGCCCGGCTGGAAAAGCTCCAAAATAATTGCCAGCATCCCATGCGGACCACCCTTGTGGGGTACCTTCATAGCCAAAAGCTGAAGCGTCTGCATATACCGTTCCGTTTATGGCATTGATCCCCATTTTTCGCAAGGTATCGATCCATCCATCGATGGTTTCAAATTCTTTTCCTTCGCCGAAAAAAAACTTACTGCCGAAAGATACATCTCCTCCACCTCGAATCCATAAATTTCCATTTAACGTGCCGTTTACAATAATTCCATCGGTGTAAACCCCAGTTTCGAAGGTGTATTCGGGGCCTAGGATCTCCAATGCCATCGCCGTAGAAAACAACTTTGTAGTGGATGCAGGCGCTGTTACAAGGGTGGGCTGATACGAAAGCAAGGTATCCGAATTCGAAACATCTACCGCTAACAATGAAATTTTTGCCCCGGAAAGCGCTTTGTTGTTTACAAAATTTCTCACCAAGGAATCGATGGATTGTGCGTGGCACCAAACAGCGCTTAAAAAGACCAAGAGTAAACTATATCTTTGTAGCATGAACATGAGTACAAAGATGCTAAATTCAGTGTACTCGAACCAAGACATGCCAAGTACTTTTCAACAGTAACGGATGACAAATGTAAATGCTCAGCAGATTAAAGTCTTACGGATAATCAACCGTTTTAATGTAGGTGGTCCCGTCTACAATGTTGCATATTTAAGCAAATACTTACCAGATAACTATGTAACTAAGCTAGTGGGCGGATGTGCAACAGACACCGAACACGATGCACGTTACATTCTAGATCACCACGGAATTTCGGCTGAAGTCCTTCCGTCAATGTCAAGAAAAATTAGCCTGTTTAGTGA
>DBCM01000089.1 GCA_002293045.1 Flavobacteriales bacterium UBA958
CACATTTACGCTAATTTCTTCGGAATTATTTTTAGAGAATATTCATTTCGATTTAATGTATGTTCCCTTAAAGCAGCTTGGGTTTAAGGCTATTTCCGCAAGTGTTTCGGATGTATATGCCATGAACGGCATGGCAGAACAAGTTACCGTGAATATAGGGTTTTCAAGCCGGTTCCCCTTGGAGGCAATTGAAGAGTTGTACGAGGGAATTCATGGTGCCTGTGATTTTTTCAACGTGGATTTAATTGGTGGAGACACAAGCAGCTCATCGAAAGGGCTGATGATTTCTGTAACGGCGATTGGGAAAGTGGAGAAACATAAGGTTGCATACCGCAGGGGGGCTTCGAGTAAAGATATCCTTATGGTATCTGGCGATTTGGGCAGCGCCTATTTGGGGCTTCAAATTCTAGAAAGAGAAAAGAGTGTGTTTTTAGCGAACCCGAATATTCAACCGGAGTTAGCGCCCTATGATCCATTAATAAAAAAGCAGTTGATGCCGGAGGCAAGGGCAGATGTGGTTAAATTGCTGGAAGAATTAGGGGTGATTCCCACTTCTATGATCGATATTTCCGATGGATTGGCTTCGGAATTAATTCATTTGTGCGAGGCCAATAAGTTAGGGTGTGTGATTCATGAAGAGAAAATTCCATACCAAGAAGACACCATGTTGGTGGCAACAGAGTTCAATATTTCACCCTTAACGTGTGCAATGAATGGGGGAGAAGACTATGAATTGCTCTTTTCGGTATCTCAAAAAGATTTTGATAAACTTAAGGGAAATCCGCATTTTACGCCTATCGGCTACTACACAGACGAAGAAGGAACGGCAAAACTTATGGATCAATCTGGAATAATTCACGAGTTGAAAGCACAAGGCTGGAATCATTTTTAACTAATCGATTCGAGGGAGTTTAATTCGTGTTCGTTGAATGACGGTCAAAGGGAAAAGGCCTAACAGTTCTTTTCGTACTACCTCCGCTTCGATCTCGGTTCGAAAGTCCCCCGCCATTAAATTAAAGTACGGCGCCTCGAACGTAATGTAAGCATCCTGTTTGGGGCAGAGGCCAATAAATTTTAAGCGCAAGGAGTCAATGAGTGGTTTGTCCGAATCAAAAGCCAATTGTATTCGGAATCCTATGAGTTCATTGCGGTATGTTCGGTTGCTATCTATGTTTTTTTCGATAATAGGGTCAGCATGAGGGATAAATTGACCTAAGCTGGTATTCCAAAAACTCAAAACAGACAGAATCAGGATAAAAAACGATACTCGGGTTACCAACATGCAACAAAGGTATAAATTTCTTTAGACTTGCTCGGGCACCGACCGTTTCTTATTTAGAATGATTATAAATTAAATTTGATGCTCTTTTTTTGTCATCAAATTGTCATGAAATTTCTCTATTCATGTAAATTTGCAACGTGGAAAAGCCTTATAAAATGCTTTTTAAAACTAGAATTTAGAAACCAGTTTCATGAAAATATCTAATATTCAACAAGTTACTATGGCGAAAACCCTACAGTTGTTTGCCTTCTTGTGTGTTACCTTTTTTGTACAACACACCCTTTTCGCACAAGGAGAGGCCCTTTTTAAATCCAAATGTTCCAGTTGTCACCAAATCCACAAGAACGGTACAGGACCAATGTTGTCTGGTGCACGTCAACGTTGGACGGATGCAGGCGAGGGAGATTTAATTACCAAATGGGTTCAAAATAATGCGGCTTTGCGCGCAAGCGGTGCGTCAAAACGTGCGGCGGCCGTATTTAAGGAATATGGTGGATCGCAAATGTCTTTGTTTACCGATTTAACAGACGATCAGGTAAATCAAATATTGGATTACGCAGATGCTCAGCCGAAGGATGATCCGGCAAAGGCTGGTGCAAATGGAGGGGTTCAAGACCCGAATGCAACAGCAGTAACGGAGGAAGAAGAGGGTGGTCTTGGATTTATATGGATCGTACTTGCTGTATTTTTTATAGTTATTATTTTAAGTGTCGGTGGAGTACGTCGACAGTTGAAAGTTGCAAGTACAGGGGACGAGTCCTACAATCAACTTACGTATTGGGAGGAGCTAAAAACTATTGCGTGGAAATACCGCGGTATAACAGGAATTGTGGGCTTGGTTTTAACCATTGCCGTAGTTGTGGTGGTCTTTAAAAGCCTCTACTCCATTAATATTATGGAAAATTACCAGCCGTCCCAACCCATCGCGTTCCCTCACGAAACGCACGCAGGAATTAATGGAATCGACTGTAAATACTGTCACAATTCAGTAGCAAAGTCGAAACACGCAGGGTTGCCATCAGTTAACGTGTGTATGAACTGCCATAAGCAAATCAGTGGCGATGGGAAGCCATTTGCCGGTGAGGTTAAGAAGATTTACGCAGCGGCAGGTTGGGATCCGAGTTTTGGTCCGGCAGGCGGGTATCGAAATACGAAAGGCAAACCGTTGGTTTGGAATAAGGTTCATGTATTACCCGATCACGTATATTTTAATCACTCTCAGCACGTAGTAGTTGGAGGGGTTGATTGTAAGCAATGTCACGGAGATATGACGAAAATGAAAGAAACCGCAAAAGTGCTTCCAATTGAAGAGTTGAACAAGGTAGAAGGCAATATTAAACTAACGAAAGCAACCCTTACGATGGGATGGTGCATCGAGTGTCATGGGGCGAAGGAAGTAACGATAGGAGACGGAAAAAATGGATACTATGACGAAATACATAGCCGCTTGAAAAAGAACAAGACCCTATACAAGCAATATCTTGCAAACGATGGCAAACTTACAGCCAACGAATTAGGGGGTTGGGAATGTGCTAAATGTCACTATTAATTTACAGTAGCGAATAAAATAAGTTATGGAAGTAACAAAGAAATATTGGAAGGGAATTGAGGAATTAAATCAAACGCCTGAATTTAAGCAACTGCGGGATTCTGAATTTCCGAATCAACATGCGGTTGAGCAATTTTTAGTGGATGATCAATTGGCTGAATCTTCATCAGGCCGACGTGATTTTCTTAAGTTTTTAGGATTTTCCGTCGCAGCGGCAACCTTAGCGGCTTGCGAGGCGCCCGTGACTAAGGTTGTTCCTTATGTGAATAAACCGGAAGATGTGACCCCAGGTGTTGCCACGTGGTATGCTTCAACCTACTATGATGGCTTATCTTATGCAAGCATCCTTGTTAAAACAAGAGAAGCGCGTCCGATTTTCATCAAAGGAAATAAAGATTTTGGGTTTACCAAAGGAGGAACAAACCCTCAAATTATTGCTTCAGTGCTGGGCTTGTACGATAGCGAACGACTCAACGGTGTCCGTGCCAAAGGAAGCGATCAGAACATTTCGGTAGAAAAAGCGGATAAAGCAATTGTAGCAGCACTCAAGGCTGCAAAAGAGATTGTAGTCCTTTCACCCACCGTTATAAGTCCGTCAATGAATACAGCAATTGCTTCTTTGGAAGCAGCTTATGCCATCAACGGAACTTCGAAAGTGAAGCGGGTTCAATACGACGGAATTTCCTATGGTGCTATTCGAAAAGCGAATGAACAGAATTTTGGAGCATCCATTATTCCATCGTATGATTTTTCGAAGGCGAAAACCATCGTGAGTGTAGGAGCAGATTTCTTGAGCACATGGCTTTTGGCAAATGAATATGCCGTTCAATATGGGGTAAATAGGGTTCCAGGAAAAGGAATGTCTAAGCACTTTCAATTTGAATCAATCATGTCGATTACAGGATCGAATGCGGATGGAAGAGCTCAAATTAAACCGTCGGAGACTGCAAATGTATTGGCATACATTCTAAAAGGAATCGGTGGAGCTACAACCCTCTCCTCAACCCTTCCAAATGAAGCGAAAGCAATTGCTGACAAAGCGATTTCCTCACTCAAAGCGAGCCGTAATGAATCACTAGTTGTTTGTGGCTCAAACAATGAGGCGGAACAATTGCTAACAAATGCCATTAACAATCAGTTGAAGGCTTATGGAACTACCATCGATTTATCAAACGACGTGAAGCTTTATCAGTCAAATGATAAAGAGGCCAATCAACTTTTTGATGCAATTACTGCAGGTAAAGGTCCAGATGTATTAATTAATCTGGGAGCAAATCCTGTGTATACGGCATCCAACGGAGATAAATTACGAAAAGGATTATCAGGCTTGAAAATGTATGTCTCTACTGCGAGATATGCTGATGAAAGTTCGTCTGTAGCATCTTTTATAGTGCCAGATCATCACCAGCTTGAATCATGGAATGATTTTATGCCTAAAGCGGCACATTATGCAGTAGCTCAACCGACAATACGTCCGTTGGGAGATACCTATTCAGCCTTAGAATCCATGTTGGTGTGGGCCGGTTCCGCAGTACGTAATGGAAAAGATTCCACCGTGGCGTATGAGACCATTAAAGCATCGGCAGCATCTTTAGGATTCCTAGATTTTGCAATGTTAACGCACAACAGTTGTGGTGCTGTGAACGCACCGCTTAATGCCTTGGTTTACAAAGCGGCTTCCTCCGCGGCAACGACAAAAAGTGGTGATTGGGAAGTTGTTTTTTATCAAAAAACTGCGATAAGAGACGGCGCCATGTCTAGCAATCCGTGGTTACAAGAATTGCCAGATCCAATTTCTAAAGTTACCTGGGATAATTACATAACCATGAATCCAGTTCAAATGGAGAAGATGGGATTTGTAACAACCTATGATCAGGAGCATGGGTTAAATATGGCCAGCCTTACCGTGAACGGTCAAAAACTAACGCTTCCTGTGTATCCGCAGCCAGGACAAGCCTTTAATACCGTGGGAATTGCCCTAGGTTATGGTCGAGGCGCTAACGGCGAAGCAATTGGTCGTGGTGCATACCAAACCAAAGAATATGGTGGCTATGATTTAAATGAACAAGGAAATAGAAAATCCATCGGTTTAAATGTATTCCCATATATTTCTCAAATAAATGCGTTGCCGGCATATTCAGCTGCCGCGACCATCGCAAAGGTTGACGGAGAGTATCTGATTGCAGCAACTCAAATTCATCACACCGTGATGGGAAGAGATTCAATTGTACGTGAAACAACCCTCTCCACGTTTTTAAAGGGAGATAAAGAAGCGTTTAATCCAGCACATAAACTACAACGATTAAATGAGCACGGTCATCACGAGGAGGCACCCCTAGAGGAGTTTGATTTATGGAATGCCCATCCAATTGAAAAAGTTGGACATCGTTGGGGAATGACCATAGATTTAACCTCTTGTATTGGTTGTGGTTCATGTTTAGTGGCTTGCCAGGCTGAAAACAATGTTCCGGTAGTTGGTAAGGATGAAGTTAGAAGAGGTCGTGAAATGCATTGGTTACGTATTGACCGTTACTATGCTTCGGCGGAAGAATCCTCAGTTGGTAAAAAAGCAAATAAAGACGACTTTAGCTATTCGGCAGCTGAAATAGCCGCAGTGAATCCTGCTGTTGTGCATATGCCACTCATGTGTCAGCATTGTAATCACGCACCGTGTGAAACGGTTTGTCCGGTTGCGGCGACTACCCACAGCAACGAAGGATTAAACCAGATGACGTACAACCGTTGTATTGGTACACGATATTGTGCGAACAATTGCCCTTACAAGGTTCGTCGTTTTAATTGGTTTAATTACCCATCTTACAAAAAGTTTACCGAAGTAAACCCAGCTCAAGATGATTTAGGCCGAATGGTACTCAACCCGGATGTTACCGTGCGTACACGAGGTGTCATGGAAAAATGTTCTTTCTGCGTTCAACGAATTCAAAGCACAAAATTGACCGCGAAAAAAGAAGCGCGTCCAGTGATGGATGGTGAATTAGCAACGGCTTGTTCTGAGGCGTGTCCTACCAATGCAATTGTTGTTGGGGATTGGAACGACGACCGTTCAGCGGTTAAAGCGAGTTCTTCAGACCATAGAGCATATCAGGCTTTGGAAGAAGTAGGAGTGAAGCCGAACGTATGGTATAAAGTGAAGGTAAGAAACTAAGATATTAAAAGAAATTAAAAGCAAGAGCAATGCAAAAGGAAGCAGCAATAAGGGAACCCTTAATTCTTGGAAATAAAACATACCACGATGTAACGGAGGATGTATGTAGACCGATTGAAGGAAAGGCACCAAAAATGTGGTACATATTATTTGCAATCGCATTAATCATCGGCCTTTACGGGGTAGGTTCTATTTTATACCTATTAGGCACGGGTATTGGTGTTTGGGGATTGAACAAGACCATTGGTTGGGCTTGGGATATCACAAACTTTGTATGGTGGGTTGGTATTGGTCACGCAGGCACCTTGATTTCTGCTGTGCTTTTATTGTTCCGTCAAAAATGGAGAATGGCGATTAACCGATCTGCAGAGGCCATGACAATTTTCGCGGTATTTATGGCAGGAACGTTTCCCTTGATTCACATGGGAAGGCTTTGGGTTGGATATTGGGTACTTCCCCTTCCAAATCATTTTGGATCCTTGTGGGTGAATTTTAATTCACCTTTGTTGTGGGACGTATTTGCCATTTCAACGTATTTGTCTGTTTCTTTAGTGTTTTGGTACATTGGGTTGATTCCAGATTTTGCCACAATACGCGATCGTGCTAAAAAACCAGTGGCCAAACGCATGTACACCATCCTGTCTTTTGGGTGGTCAGGTAGAGCAAAACATTGGAATCGATTCGAATTGGTTTCTTTAGTGTTAGCAGGATTAGCTACACCGCTGGTATTCTCTGTACACTCGATTGTATCTTTTGACTTTGCCACGTCAGTGATTCCAGGTTGGCACACCACGATCTTCCCGCCATACTTTGTCGCCGGTGCGGTCTTTTCTGGATTCGCCATGGTTCAAACCCTCTTATTGGTGATGCGTAAAGCAATGAATCTTGAAGCGTACATCCACACCAAACACGTTGAGTACATGAATATAGTAATCATGGTGACTGGATCAATTGTTGGAACAGCCTACATAACAGAGCTTTTTATTTCTTGGTATTCCGGGGTAGAGTATGAAGCGTATGCCTTCTTGAACCGTGCCACCGGACCATATTGGTGGGCTTATTGGTCAATGATGACGTGCAACGTGATTTCTCCACAGCTCATGTGGATTCGTAAATTGCGTAGAAGCTTGTTGTTTACCTTCTTCATTTCCATAGTAGTAAATATCGGAATGTGGTTTGAACGCTATGTAATTATCGTTACATCGATTCACCGGGATTATATTCCTGCAGCATGGAGCATGCATTACCCAAGCCATATTGACATTGCTGTTTATGTAGGAACCATTGGATTATTCTTTGTGTTTTTCTTGTTGTTTGCTCGTTATTTCCCAGTATTGGCTTTAAATGAAGTAAAAACAATTTTGAAAGGCTCTGGCCAATCGTACAAAGAGTCACCGGATTATCATAACCATCATTAATATCGGATTATGTCAGATAAAGTAATATATGCAATGTATGGAGACGATGATGTGCTAAAATCTAGCGCTAAAAAACTAGTCTCAAACGGAGTTAAAATTTCCGAAGTATACAGTCCTTTTCCTATTCACGGGATTGATCCAATTATTGGGGTTAAAGGCACGCGCTTAGGAATTATGGCTTTTTTATATGGATTAACCGGCCTAACCCTAGCGACCATCGGAATGTATTATTTCATGGTTGTGGAATGGAAGATGAACATCGGTGGTAAACCAAACTTTTCTTACGCAGAAAATGTATTGGCTTTTATTCCTGTTTCTTTCGAGTTTACAGTTTTGTGCGCTGCCCATGGTATGGCAATCACATACTTATTGTTGAATCGTACGCTTCCTGGGATGCCTGCTCAAAATCCAGATCCAAGAACAACGGATGATAAATTCGTTATGGAAATCAGATTGTCAGAAAACCACGGAGTTACCGAAGACAAGCTAGACGAGTTATTGAAAGATACAGGGTTCGTTGAGCTAGATAAAAAAATTATTGAATAAGAATTAAGGAAAACGAATGAAAAAGTCCTTTTTGAGAATTGTTGGAATGTTATCCGTAAGCGTATTTGTACTCAGTGCATGTACCTCCAACGCAGACAGTCCCGGGTTAGAATATATGCCGGATATGTATCGCTCGCCTGCCGTAGAGGCATATGTAGATTACGGTGAAGTTAGAGGTCGGATTGATGAATCCAAGAAAACACGCCTTACGGCAATGACACCACCTGCCTTCGCGATTCCTTATTTAGGTACCGACAGCACGGAAGTTCGTTTAATGATGCCATATGCGAGATTAGCAAACGAATCTTTTAAGGCAAGCCATGGAATGTATAGCGATGTCTTAACGAAAGAAGATCATTACACGGCTGCAGCTGCTGATGGAAATATGATTCCATTGAATGCTCTAAATGCAGAGGCTGTATTGTCAAAAGGGAAGGAGTTGTTTACCGCGATGTGTCAACATTGTCATGGTGAAAAAGGAGACGGAAATGGTCCGATGGTTACTTCGGGCGCATACAATGGTGTTCCTAATTACGCAGATCGTGCTTCCTTGTCTGATGGTCAAATGTTTTATTCCATTTATTATGGTAAAGGAATGATGGGGGCACACCGATCCCTATTGAATAAAAAGGAAATATGGACTGTTATTCACTACATCCGAAGCTTGCAGTCCCCAGATTACGGCAAATTTGATGCGAATGGTACTGCGGCAGTTGCAGATACAACAAAACAAAAATAAGATCATGGAATTTACAATCACTAAAAAAGCAAAAAACACAGCGTTCGGTTTAATCGGAGTTGGGGCGCTATTAGCTATTGTTGGAATAATAACTAATATCGGAGAGGCACACTTCACTACACGCTTAATGACCAATGGCTTAATCAATGCGTTTTTCTTTTTCGCGATTGGCTTAGGAGCGTTGTTTTTCCTGGCATTAAATTATGCTACGGAAGCCGGTTGGTATGCTGTCGTGAAACGTATTATTGAAGCTGTGGCCTTATTTCTACCCTATGGGATGGGTGTTTTTGCGTTGATTTTGTTAACCATTTCATTTATGAAAGGTGCGCATATCTATACCTGGATGGATGGTCATACGGTAGCCGAAGATGAACTTATTCAAGGAAAGTCAGCATACTTGAATATGGCGTTTTTCTGGCTTCGCACCCTTGTTTATTTCACAGTATACTTATTGTTTTTAAGAGGTTTCAGAAAGCGTTCCTTGCTTGAAGATCAAATAGGAGGAACTGAAATTCACTTTAAAAACTACCGAAAGGGCGCAACGTTTTTGGTTTTCTTTGCTGTATTTAGCTCAACCTCAGCATGGGATTGGTTGATGTCCATAGACGTGCATTGGTATAGCACCTTGTTCGGATGGTATACCTTCGCTGGGATGTGGGTTTCCGCAATGGTTGTAATTGTTTTAACTACCATTTATCTGAAAAAACAAGGGTACTTACCGCATGTAAATGATTCGCATATTCACGACATTGGTAAATGGATCTTCGCAATCTCATTCCTGTGGTCTTATTTATGGTTTTCGCAATACATGCTTATTTGGTATGCTAATATCGGTGAAGAAGTGACATACTATGTTATGAGAACGGAAAACTATAAGTATTTATACTTCGGTATGTTCTTCATTAATTTCGTCTTCCCAATGTTGATTTTAATGTCAAGAGATGCGAAACGTGATACCGGGGTACTTATGTTCGTTGGTTTGGTTATCTTGATTGGTCATTGGTTAGATGTGTTTATTATGGTCTCTGGAGGATCCCTTGGAGAAAATTGGCATATTGGGCTTTTAGAAATAGGGTTGCCGTTGGTAATGGCAGGAGTATTTATATTGATCTTGTTTAAAAACTTAGCAAGTGCACCTCTAACACCGGTTAATCACCCGTTTTTGGATGAAAGTATACATCACGAATTTTAACGATAATACGCGGAAGAAATGGAAAGTAAATTGATTATAATCTTGATTGTTGTAATAGGCGCGATTGCTATATCGCAGCTTGTTAGAGTTTATGAATTAACTGCTAAGTTGAGAAAACATGGTGAACATGAGATCCCAATGCGCGACAATTATTTGAACGCGAAGTTAATGCTTGCTTTTATGGTACTTCAGTTTGGCGGATTTATCTACCTTATGCTGAAGTATGGTTGGACGGGAAGAGGTCCCGCTGCGTCAGTACAGGGAGAGTCAACGGATTGGTTGCTCAACCTGAACCTCGTACTGGTTTCAGCTATTTTCTTTTTTACTAATTTCTTGTTGTTTTATTTTTCATACAAGTATGTAAAGCGCCCAGGCGTTAAAGCTTATTACTACCCGCACAACAATAAACTGGAAATGTTATGGACGGTAGTTCCAGCAGCTGTATTGGCAGTAATAATAATTCTTGGATTGCAAACCTGGAACGATGTGACCGGTGCTTCACCTAAAGATGCCATCAGCCTTGAGTTATACTCTAAGCAATTCGACTGGACAGCTAGATATTCTGGGGGAGACAACACGCTAGGGCGTACGGATTATAAATTAATCACTGGAACCAACGAATTAGGGCTCATGACAGCAGCAACCATTGATTCATCAATACAAGCGATGCGTCAGGGTGCAGGGGGTATTTTAGAAATTCAAAAAATACTCAACAACAGAGATACTGTACTTACCGACTCACTGGTGAACGTGCTCAGAAAAGATTTGGGTACCAAAGAACGTCTACTCCGCTTGCTTAATCAAATGAAGGCTACGCACAATGTGGCATTGGACAAGCACGTGTATGATGACATCATACAGCGAGACACCTTGTACTTGTGTGTAAATAAACCGTATGAGATTTCATTTCGTTCCAAGGATGTAATCCATTCCGCATATTTCCCACACTTTAGAACTCAAATGAATACGGTTCCAGGATATGGTACGCGCATGAAATTTACACCAAACAAAACCACCGCAGAAATGCGAACAATCAAGAAGCTTCCGACGTTTCACTACGTGCTGATGTGTAATAAAATTTGTGGAGGAGCGCATTATAAAATGAAAATGATGGTGGTAGTTTTAGAAGAGGCAGAATACAACGCATGGATGAAAAGTAAAGGCAATAAAACCTTTAAAGACACCTACTTCCCTGCTCCTGCAGCACCAGCAACAACTCCTGCTGCAGATACCGTTAAAACCGCAATGAATTAATAAATAAAGATTAAAACTCAATAAACATGGCTTCAACAGCGCACGATGTACATTCTCATGATCACCACGAGCATCATCATGAAGAAAGTTTTGTTTCTAAATATATTTTCAGTCAAGACCATAAAATGATTGGCAAGCAGTTTTTGATAACTGCAGTATTCATGGGGTTAGTGGCGATGCTTTTATCGATTCTATTTAGAATCCAGTTAGCATGGCCCGGTGAAAGTTCTGATTTTCTAAATTTCTTTTTAGGGGATCAATGGGCTCCGGAAGGGGTATTAAAAGAGGATATGTATTTAGGATTGGTAACCATTCACGGTACAATCATGGTATTCTTTCTTTTAACAGGTGGATTATCAGGAACCTTCTCGAACATATTAATTCCGTTGCAATTAGGTGCGCGTGATATGGCATCAGGTTTTTTAAACATGTTATCTTATTGGTTTTTCTTCCTTTCTTCACTGATTATGTTCCTTTCGTTGTTCGTGATGAACGGCTCGATTTTCGGAATAGATATCCCCGGAGATTGGGGAACTACAGGCAACGGTCCGGCGATGGCTGGATGGACGGTGTATCCGCCATTGTCAGCGCTACCGCAAGCAGTATCCGGTTCTGGATTCGGAATGACCTTATGGTTGTTTTCAATGACGATATTTATTGCGGGTTCTTTAATTGGTAGTTTGAATTATATCGTAACGGTATTGAATTTGCGTACAACTGGAATGACGATGACAAGAATGCCTTTGACTATATGGGCGTTTTTTGTTACAGCAATCCTAGGCGTACTCTCTTTCCCTGTTCTCTTGTCTGCAGCACTCCTATTGATGATGGATAGAATGGCAGGAACAAGTTTTTACTTATCCGATATTATGGTGGGTAGCGAGATGTTATCGAATCATGGTGGGTCACCAATTTTATATCAGCATTTGTTCTGGTTCTTAGGTCACCCGGAGGTATACATTGTATTATTGCCAGCACTTGGATTGTCTTCAGAGATTATAGCCACCAATGCAAGAAAGCCAATCTTTGGTTACAAAGCAATGATTGGGTCTATTTTAGCGATTGGTTTCCTATCCTTTATTGTGTGGGGCCACCACATGTTTATTACGGGAATGAATCCGTTCTTAGGCAGTGTGTTTGTATTTACCACCTTATTGATTGCGATTCCTTCAGCCGTAAAAGTATTTAATTACATTACCACTTTGTGGAAAGGCTCTATCGTTTACACGCCTGCCATGTTGTTTGCAATAGCGCTCGTGTCTACATTTATTACAGGAGGGGTTACAGGGATTATCTTAGCGGATTCCGCCTTAGACATCGCAGTGCATGATACGTATTTTGTTGTAGCACACTTCCATATTGTAATGGGGATGTCTGCGGTATTTGGGATGTTTGCAGGGGTATACCATTGGTTCCCTAAGATGTATGGACGTATGATGAATAACCGAATGGGGTATGTACATTTCTGGATAACCATTGTAGGTGCCTATGGGGTGTTCTTCCCGATGCACTTTGTGGGTATAGCCGGCGCACCAAGAAGGTATTATGATTACTCCGTCTACGGTGAATTCGATACGGAGTCCTTTAATATGATTATGGACTTGAATGTGATAATCACCGTGTTTGCGATTGTAGCGGCAGTCGGTCAAGCCATTTTCCTATTCAACTTTTTCTACAGTATCTACAGAGGTCCTGCGGCACCACAGAACCCATGGAAATCTAATACCTTAGAATGGACAACTCCAGTGGAACACATTCACGGAAATTGGCCGGGAGCTCTACCGGTGGTTCATCGTTGGCCTTACGATTATTCCAAGCCAGGTGCAGCGGATGATTTTATCCCGCAAGATGTACCTTTAGCGGAAGGAGAAACAGAACATTAATGATTAAAAGCCCCATTGGGGCTTTTTTTATGGCTCAATATTTTCTATTTCCGGCGCAACCAGTTCAAGCTCGTTGAAGTAGTCTTGGCCAAACGCCCGAATGATCGGTTCCTTGAGGAATTTATATACAGGCATTTCTAGTTTAGTTCCACAGGCACATGCAGATTCGCAAATGTTCCACTCATCGAATTGGAGGGCTTTAAAATCATGGTATTGCTTAACACGTATCGGATACAGTGAACATGAAATGGGTTTAATGTTTTCAATAACTCCTGCACGATGCGCGGCTTCTATCGCACACAAGGCGGTTTTATTGTTGTCAAAAAACACAAAAGCGCATTCCTTCCCGTCTACAAGCATGGTTACAGGTTCATTTTCTTGGTCTAGGTAGGAAACTCCCTTGGCCTCAATTGCCGCAAGTCCTTCCTGGCGCATGTAGGGTTTGATGTGCTCAAGGTGTTCGGAAATTTGGACCACTTCTTCTGTAGTTAGTGGAGCACCCGCATCGCCTTCCACGCAGCAAGCCCCTTTACAAGAGGCTAAATCGCAGACAAATTTTCGCTTAAAAATTTCAGCTGATACAATGGTGTCGTTGAGTTCAATTAACATGCTTCAAAATTAATGCGAATTTTTGATTTGGAAGTTTCTTATAATTAACCTACCTTTGCCATAGGTTAAATGATAATGAGGGGACGGAAGTCCCCTCTTTTTTTACTATGATTGACAAGAATTTAGTGTTAAAACTAGCTGAAGAACGTATTCAGGAATTGAATAGAGGGCTTTTTATTGTGGAATTATCTATTTCAACTCGAAATGTGATTAGTATTGAATTGGATAGAGAAGAGGGAGGAGTTTCTATTGAGGATTGCATTTCTGTTTCACGAAACGTGGAGCATAATTTGGATAGAGAAACCGTGGATTTTGAACTGAATGTTTCCTCAGCAGGTATGGATCGCCCCTTACGTCATCACAAACAGTTTGTCAAGAATACAGGTCGCCGTTTGACCTTTCTAAAAAAAGATGGAGTACAAATTGAAGGGACATTAACGTCCTTTACAAGCGACAGTTTTATAGTAACGACAGAACGAATCGTTAAAAACGAAAAGAATAAAAATGAACTTACTGCAGAAGAACTTACTCTCCTTGCGAAAGAAATAAAAGAAATAAAACGTGTAATATCCTTTAAATAAAAACCAATGAATAGTATTGATTTAGTTGAATCCTTTTCCGAGTTTAAAGAGCTTAAAAACATTGATAAGCAAACCATGCAACATGTGCTTGAAGATGTATTTCGGGCCATGCTGAAAAAGAAATTCAATACCGACGAACACATCGATGTAATTGTGAACATTGAGAAAGGTGATGTGCAGATATTCCTAAATAAGGAAATCGTTGATGACGGTGAAGTGGAAGATCCAAATACAGAAATCGCCTATTCAGATGCCATTAAAATAGAACCTGATTTCGAAATTGGCGAAGAGGTAACCGAGGAATTTAAATTTATGGATTTTGGACGTCGAAACGTACTTTCATTACGTCAAAACCTGATATCTCGAATCCTTGAGTTAGAAAAAGACCACTTATATAAAAAATACAAGGAGCGCGTTGGAGAAATTGTTACTGGAGAAGTATACCAAGTGTGGAAGAAAGAAATCCTAGTGATGGACGACGATCACAACGAGCTTATTTTACCAAAATCCGAACAAATTCCTTCAGATTTCTTTAAAAAAGGAGAAACAGTACGAGCTGTCGTTTCAAAAGTAGACATGCGAAACAGCACTCCAGTGATTATTCTCTCGAGAACCGCCCCAGAGTTTTTGGAGCGTTTGTTTGAATTGGAAGTTCC
>DBCM01000038.1:0-5089 GCA_002293045.1 Flavobacteriales bacterium UBA958
AGAAGATTTACCAACAGAATTAGTGGCTAGACCACCAATTATTACGGTGATGGGCCACGTGGATCATGGTAAAACTTCACTATTGGATAGAATCCGAAATGCAAATGTTACAGACGGTGAGGCGGGAGGAATTACCCAACATATTGGCGCCTATTCGGTCACGCTTAAAGACAATCGTAAAATGACCTTCCTAGATACGCCAGGTCACGAAGCCTTTACCGCAATGCGTGCTCGAGGAGCCCAAGTCACGGATCTTGCCATTATTATCGTTGCAGCAGACGACGACGTAATGCCCCAAACAAAAGAGGCCATCTCTCATGCCCAGGCCGCTAACGTTCCCATGATTTTCGCCATCAATAAAATAGACAAACCGGGTGCAAATCCTGACCGCATACGCGAACAATTATCCCAAATGAATATTTTGGTAGAAGATTGGGGTGGAAAATATCAGGTGCAAGAAATTTCCGCGAAAAAAGGACAAAACATCTCTGAATTGTTGGATAAGGTCTTGCTGGAAGCAGAAATGTTAGAGCTCAAGGCAAATCCCAATAAAAATGCGGTTGGAACAGTGATCGAATCATCCTTGGATAAAGGCAAAGGGTATGTTACCAACATCTTAGTCGAGGCAGGAACCATGCGGATTGGAGATGTAGTTCTTGTAGGGAGGTATTATGGTCGCGTAAGGGCAATGCATGATGAACACGGTGTGCCCTTGAAAGTTGCCGGACCAGCACAACCGTTATCGATATTAGGAATCAACGGCGCTCCAAGTGCCGGAGATAAGTTTCACGTATTGGATGATGAAAAAGAAGCCAAATCGATTGCTGCCAAGCGAGAACAATTATACAGAGAACAAGGCCTTCGCACCAATAAACACATCACACTCGATGAAATTGGACGCCGCTTAGCAATTGGTGATTTCAAGGAGTTAAATATTATAGTTAAAGGGGATGTAGACGGATCAATCGAGGCGCTTTCTGATGCCCTACAAAACTTATCAACGCCGGAAATCCAAGTAAATATAGTACTCAAAGGAGTTGGAGCGATTTCTGAAGCGGACATTAACTTAGCATCAGCATCAGACGCTATTATCATTGGATTCCAGGTGCGTCCAACCGTTGGCGCAAGAAAATTAGCAGAAACGGAACAAATCGACATTCGACTTTATTCAATTATATACAAGGCCATAGAAGAAATTAAAGCCGCCATGGAGGGAATGTTATCTCCAGACATTGAAGAAAAAATAACCGGAACTGCTGAAATTCGTGAAACATTCGAAATTACGAAAGTAGGAACCATTGCAGGATGTTATGTGATCGATGGAATCATCAAACGCTCGGCTAAGGTTCGAGTAATTCGCGATGGCATTGTGATTCACAACGGAACGCTTGGGTCTCTCAAACGCTTTAAAGATGACGTGAAGGAAGTCAAGAACAACTACGAATGCGGATTGAATATCGATAAGTTTAATGACATCCAAATCGGAGATTTAGTAGAGGCATACGAAGAAGTTGAAGTTGCAAGAAAGCTTTAATGCATTACTTATTTGAATTAGAATTCCGTACCTTTGTATCTAAACATTCTTAGTATGCAAGAAATCCAACACGCACAGCTTTTTTCAGGGGGTCATATCATCCTGATTCTACTTATCGTATTATTGTTGTTTGGAGGAAAGAAAATTCCAGAACTTATGAAAGGTCTCGGCCAAGGAATTAAGGAATTTAAAGACGCTTCTAAAAACGAAGAGAATAAATCTACTGCTTCAAGCGAAAAACAAATCGAAGAGAAGTAGTCCATGTTTAATTCGATTCAAGAAAACAAATCGGCTTTAGCGTCGGGTACGTCCCTTATGGATATACTTGAGCATTACTTGATTCAAATAGAATCCAATAAACACCTAAATGCTTACCTCGAGGTTTTTGAAATGTCTGCACGTGAGGCGGCACGAACAGTTCAAGATAAAATAGCACAAGGAAAGGCAGGCAAACTAGCCGGCACCTTTGTGGGAATTAAAGACAACCTCTGCTATATAAATCATAAAGTTTCTGCATCCTCTCGCATCCTAGAAGGCTTCGAGTCGCTATTCACGGCAACAGCCGTACAGCGCTTGATTGATGAAGATGCCATTATCTTGGGTCGATTGAATTGTGATGAATTCGCAATGGGGAGCTCCAATGAAAAATCTGCGTACGGCCCAGTGCGCAATTCAATTAATCCAGCGTATGTCCCCGGGGGATCTTCGGGAGGTTCGGCAGTGGCGGTTTCCGCTGGTTTGTGTACCGTTTCTCTTGGCAGCGATACCGGAGGATCAGTGCGTCAGCCCGCCTCATGGACAGGAACCTATGGCCTTAAGCCAACCTATGGAAGGATTAGCCGGTATGGCCTGATTGCCTATGCCTCTTCGTTTGACCAAATTGGAACATTCACGACCAATGTTAGTGATGCAGCGTTATTGTATCAAATAATGGCGGGAAAGGACCCCATGGATTCTACCAGCTCTTCACAACCCATCGATGCGGGTGCAAGCCCCTCTGCACCAATGCGTTTTGGTGTGTCAAGCGAATACTTGAATCACCCTGGATTAGATCCGGAAGTGAAATCCTCCTTGAAGGCCTTATTGGATTCGCTCCGAAACGAGGGACATACCGTATCAGAGTTTTCTTTTCCATATATGGATTTTGTGGTTCCTGTATATTATGTGCTGACTACTGCAGAGGCATCCTCCAACCTTGCGCGCTTCGATGGCGTTCATTATGGACATCGATCGGAGGTGGCTGAAGGGGTAGAAGACACCTATATTCGGTCAAGAAATGAAGGGTTTGGCGAAGAGGTTAAACGCAGGATCATGACCGGAACCTTTGTGTTATCCAATGAGCAGTACGACACATATTATAGGAAAGGTCAGCAAGTAAGAAGAGTGTTGCAAGATAAAACGCGTGAAATATTTACTCAGATAGATTGTATGGTCATGCCTACAACCCCTTCAACGGCTTTCAAGCTTGGCGAGGTTAAGGACCCGATTGAAATGTATTTGCAAGATATTTTTACAGTACATGCAAATTTGACAGGGAATCCCGCGATTAGTGTCCCACTCGGAACTCATTCAAATGGCTTGCCATTTGGGGTTCAATTAATGACCGATCTGTTTCGGGAAAAAGAATTGTTCTATGCAACGGAATTGGTTGAAAAGACTACAGCCTAGGATTGCCGTTGGGCATCTATTCATCGTGCTATCCTTTTATGGATTTGGACAGAAAAACCCCTACTTAAACAATCCAAACGATACACTTAACCCTGATCATTTTTTAAATACCGTAGAACAATCCTTAAATTATTTCTACGCGGATTATGCAAATACTAGATACTCGGATTCAATCATTAAAGCCCTTAATTATGAACCGACTACCGTACCTCTGTTCTCTGATGAGGTATATTGTACTCGATTGAATCAAATGAATAATCAAAGTCCTTTTGGTTTTGATTGTAACGCCATTACGCTATCATCCATTCGGTTTTTTGCCGAAAACAGGCGGTCTTTTGTGAAAATTGTATTGGGAAGATCGGCCCTTTATTTTGATTTATTTGAAGAGAAATTAGCCGAATACGGCCTACCCTTGGAGTTAAAATATTTAGCATGCATCGAAAGCGGTTTACGTCCGCAAGTGAAATCTAGGGCCGGGGCACTTGGCTTGTGGCAGTTCATGTATAGAACCGGATTATATTATGGGCTTGAAGAAAACTCATACATCGATGAGCGTATGGATCCTCAAAAAGCAACGGATGCGGCGTGCCGGTTATTAAAGAAATTGTACGGTATTTATGGCGATTGGAACCTTGCATTAGCGGCATACAATGCCGGTCCGGGTACGATTAATAGAGCAATTCAACGCTCTGGAAACCAACGTTCATACTGGGCGATAAGGCCGAGTTTACCAAGTGAAACCCAAGGATATGTGCCAACGTTTATTGCCGCTGCATACCTTATGACCTACCACGCAGAACATAACTTGATGCCCGCCCCAGCAAAAATCCATAATGCGCAACTGGATACCATGTGCCTGAAACGTGGATTACACATGAAAACCATCGCCTCTGCGTTGGATTGGGATCTTCAAGAAATTAAAGACTTGAACCCAATTTATAAATCTGAATATATACCTGCATCCATTAAAAAACGATGTGTAACTGGTCCTTTGGATAAAATTTTATTACTGGTGGGCTCGGAAGATTCGTTATACCTCATAGAAAATCCAACCCAAACCATTAATCCCTTTACTCCAGACACGAGTTCATTGGAAGTACAGGCTTCCTTACCTGATTCATCCTCCGGACAATATGGGTTTCACAAGGTGAAAACAGGGGAATCTCTAGCCACCATTGCCCAAAAATATCGTGTGTCTACAGATCAATTAATGGAATGGAATGCGCTTCAAACTTCCAATGTTTATGTTGGGCAGCGCCTTACGTTAAAGGAGATCAATACCATTGCGCCAGCACCCGTTGCACCGATAAAACCAGTAACCCCCAAAAAATATTACACCGTTAAAGCTGGAGACACCTTAAGTAAGATTGCCGGACGGTATGGGCTTTCCCTTGCCCAATTAAAAAAACTGAATCCAGGGGTGGGGAATATGATACGTGTGGGAGACCGCATTCGAGTTAAATAACCCATGAAAATTAGCGCGGCGATTATTACCCTGAATGAAGAGCGAAACATTGCCCGCTGTATAGATTCTTTACGCGATATTGCAGATGAAATTTTGGTCATGGACTCTGGCTCTATAGATCGAACCCAAGAAATTTGTTTGGAAAAAGGGGTGAAGTTTTTTACGCAACCGTGGTTGGGTTATGCACAGCAGAAAAATTGCTTAAATCAACAGGCCTCTTACGAAATGATTCTATCCATTGATGCCGATGAGGAAATTAGCTCAGAGTTATCCAGCGAAATACAGGCATTAAAACAACAATATACTCGCGGGGTCTTTTCCGTAAATCGATTAACCAATTATTGCGGTACTTGGATTTATCATTCAGGGTGGTATCCAGATGTTAAAATTCGATTGTTCCCGAAGGACTATCCGTGGGAAGG
>DBCM01000038.1:5166-39427 GCA_002293045.1 Flavobacteriales bacterium UBA958
CATTTAAATCATTATTCATATTTTTCGCACAAACAACACCGAGCGCGAGCAGACTACTATTCTTCCCTCACGGCAAGAAAGTATGTGCTTGAAGGCAAAAAGGTGTATTGGGGTAAACCCTTCTTGAGTGCCGTATTTCGCTTTACTGCCATGTATCTTTTTAAATTTGGGTTTTTAGACGGGTTAGCGGGTTTTCATATTGCTCGGATTAGCGCTGCTTCTAATTTTTTTAAATACAAAGAAGTCCAACGATTGAAACGTGAACATCAATAATACCCCCCGAATTATTATTTCTCGCACCGATAGCATTGGTGACGTGGCACTAACCTTACCAATGTGCAGGTGGATTAAAGTTGCGTTTCCACATGCTACACTCGTGTTTCTTTGTAAACGTTATACCAAGGAGGTCGTTCAATGTTTTAGTCCCGTAGATGAGATTTTAATCCTAGAAGATATTGAGACAGCATCGAATGAAGCTCGTAAGGCCCAACTTCACGGGGATATCATTCTTCACGTTTTTCCGAATAAACGGGTTGCCTCGTGGGCAAGAGCCGCAGGAATCACCTACCGAATTGGAACAAGCCATCGCTGGTTTCATTGGTTTACTTGTAATGTCCGCGTGCCTTTCACCCGAAAAAAATCAACACTACACGAAGCACAACTCAATTTTAATTTGCTTATACCCCTTGGCCTTCAAGCGCTTCCGTCGTTTGAAGAAATTCAGGCCGTTGAATCGAGTTTTTCTATTCCAAAGGCAATGAGTAGTCACGTTGGTGGCTATGTTGTCTTACACCCCTTGTCGCAGGGCAGTGCGATAGAATATCCCTTATCGAGTTATGTCGCGCTCGCTCATGCGCTTTCTCAGGCCAAATGGCTCGTATTTATTACAGGTACAGCCTCGGAAGGAGACCGGATAGGCGCTGCTTTTGAGGGGATTCCTGGGCTAGAAAATTTATGTGGTACATGCTCACTTCGTGAGTTGATTGCTTTGATTAGTAACGCGCACGCCCTTGTGGCATGCTCCACGGGTCCGCTACATTTGGCGGGGCTCATGAATATCAAGGCTATTGGTCTTTTTTCTTCCCGTACACCGATTCATCCGGGTCGCTGGAAACCATTGGGGATGCGCTCCATAGCATTGGTGAAAGACCCCTTATGCCCGCGCTGTGCATCGCAACAGGAGTGTGCGTGTATTTCTGAAATCACCGTTGACCAAATTTTTCGTGCAATCCAAGATTGAAGCAGTTTTCTTAGGGTTTACCGCCTTTTTATTGGCGTATTCCTTGGATCGTATGTCCGAGCTTTGGTATTGTATGGCGATAGGGTTTTCCGTATTTGTATATTACGTGTTTCCCAGATCACCCAAATCTATATGGATTTATATTGGTTTAGCGATCATCTTTTTTATTATTCTGCGCCTCAACCATTTCGAGATTCCTTTGCTTGTTTTATTTCCCCTGCTCCTATTAAGTATTTTTTATCCTTGGCTCAGAAGTATTCCCAACATCAAAACACCGATAATTGCATTGAGCTGGACCCTAATTATGATCAGCGCATGGAACGAGACCGGTGGGAGTTTATGGATTTTAAAAGCCGCCGTTCTTTTTCTGCTATTCATGGTTTTAGCCATTTCTTCCGATGTTAAAGATCGCCATGTAGACCCTCCTTCACTGGGCACGTTACCACAAATTATTCCATGGTCTGTATTGCGATGGATGTTGCTTGGTATTGTTTTTTTACTCGGTGCTCTAACCCAGTTGTGGGTGCCTCATTGGAGCTTAGGGATGGCTTTTTTTGGCCTCTTTTCCTCGTTTATGCTCTTTAAAAACTGGAAGCATCCATTGAGGCTCCCATTAGATCCGGGCTTATTATTGTTTGCATTGGGGAACCTCCTTGACCAACCTTAAAAGCGCTTTTTGTATCTTTGTCCCTTAATAGCACCCATGGAATATCGTTTTCAAGACATTGAAAAGAAATGGCAACATTTCTGGCATTCGAATCAAACCTATCGAGTAGACGAACACTCAACAAACCCTCCGTATTACGTGTTAGACATGTTCCCTTACCCCTCTGGAGCAGGACTGCATGTAGGGCACCCCTTGGGTTATATTGCTTCCGATATTTTTGCTCGGTACAAAAAACATACTGGATTTAATGTGCTGCACCCTATGGGCTTTGATTCCTTTGGGTTGCCAGCGGAACAATATGCGATTCAGACGGGACAACATCCCGCAAAAACAACGAAAGAAAATATAGCACGGTATCGCGATCAGTTAGATAAACTTGGATTTAATTACGATTGGTCCAGGGAGATTCAAACATCATCACCTTCGTATTATAAATGGACCCAATGGATTTTTATTCAATTATTCAACAGCTGGTTTAATCCAAAGACGAATAAAGCAGAACCCATTGATCAACTCATCCAATACTTGCAAGCGCATGGATTGTCTGCCGAATTCTTAGCTTCGATTTCAGGAGGAATGGACACAGAATTAGAGCCATTTACAGCCGTGGAATGGGGAGCCTTTACCGAAGGAGTTAAGCAGTCGGTGTTAATGAACTTCCGCTTAGCTTATTTAGGAGAATCGTTTGTGAATTGGTGCCCGGAACTTGGAACAGTGTTGGCAAACGATGAGGTCGTGAATGGATTGTCAGAACGTGGGGGATATCCCGTGGAACGCAAGCTTTTAAAGCAATGGAGCATGCGAATAACCGCCTACGCTCAGCGATTACTAGAGGGCTTAGATGCGCTAGATTGGCCCGAAAGCATTAAAGATACTCAGCGAAATTGGATCGGAAGAAGTGAGGGCGCTTCCGTACGCTTCCCTTTGATTAATCATGAGGGTTGGATCGAAGTATTTACAACACGTCCCGACACCTTATATGGCGTTTCCTTTGTCACCTTAGCTCCAGAACATGAATGGGTAAGTTCCTTGTGCTCTGTGGAGCAAAAGGCGGAGGTAGAGGCTTATGTGGCAAAATCGAAGCATAGAAGTGAACGCGAACGTATGGCTGATGTGAATACGATATCAGGGGTTTTTACCGGGTCTTATGTAGCGCACCCATTTACCCATGAACCCATTCCTGTTTGGGTAGGCGATTATGTATTAGTGGGTTACGGTACGGGAGCGGTAATGGCGGTGCCGGCTCACGATGAACGAGACTTTAAATTTGCTACCCATTTTTTCCTTCCCATCAAGCAGGTTATACAACCTCAACAACCCCATGATTTTTCACTGGGGGCATGGACGGAGAAAGCGGGCACCTTAATTAACTCTGAGGCACTCAATGGGCTTTCCGTTTATGATGCCATTCAGAAAATGACGGACAACATAGCGCATGAAGGATTCGGTTCAAAACGGATAAACTATAGGTTGAGAAATGCCGTTTTCGGAAGACAGCGGTACTGGGGAGAACCCATCCCCGTGTATTTTAAAGACGACATTCCCTATGTGATTCCTACGGAAACCCTCCCCTTGAATTTGCCTGAAGTAGATAAATATTTACCCACAGAGGACGGTGATCCCCCTCTTGGAAGAGCGGTACATTGGAAATTTGAAGACTTCTACGAATACGAAAAATCCACCATGCCCGGTTGGGCTGGGAGCTCTTGGTATTATCTGCGATACTTAGATCCAACCAATGAAAACATGCTCGCTGCGCCGGATAAAATTGCTTATTGGCGAAATGTAGACCTATATATGGGCGGAGCAGAGCATGCTACGGGTCACTTGTTGTATGCGCGTTTTTGGTGCAAATTTCTTAAAGATATTGGAATCGTTCCTTTTGATGAGCCCTTCAAAAAGATGATTAACCAAGGAATGATTTTAGGTAGAAGTAGTTTTGTATATCGCGTGGTAGGAGAATCTACGTTTGTGAGTGCTGGCCTGAAAGAGTCCTATCGAACTACACCGATTCATGTGGATATTTCTTTGGTATCCAATGACCGTTTGAATATTGAAGGATTCAAGGCTTGGCGAACTGAATTCGAGAATGCCACCTTTATTTTAGAACCTACAGGCGAATACCTATGTGGCTATGAGGTTGAAAAGATGTCTAAGTCTAAATACAACGTGCAAACTCCTGACGAGTTGGTTGAGCGCTTTGGGGCAGACACCTTGCGCATGTATGAAATGTTCCTTGGTCCGGTAGAACAAAGTAAACCGTGGGATACCAAAGGAATTACGGGAGTACACGGCTTTTTGAAAAAGTTTTGGCGCTTATTTCATCCGAGCGGAACATTTGAAGTGAATGACGCAACCCCATCCCTAGAACACTACAAAATATTACATAAAACGATTCGTAAGATTAGAGAAGATTTAGACCGTTTCTCGTTTAATACGGGCGTTTCTAATTTTATGATTTGCGTTAATGAACTCACCGAAGCCAAAGGAAATTACCGTGAAATTTTAGAGCCATTAACCGTTTTACTCGCACCCTATGCACCACATATTACTGAAGAACTGTGGGCCCTTTTGGGACATGAGCCGGGATCTTTATACAACGCACCTTATCCAACGGTTAATCCAGCATATCTGGTGGAATCACAACATGAGTATCCAGTATCTATTAATGGGAGAATGCGCTTCAAAATGACTCTTTCCCTGTCGTTAACTAAAGAAGAAATTGAAACGGTGGTTATGTCTGAATCGCAAACGATTAAATGGCTTGAGGGCAAAGACCCTAAAAAGATAATTATTGTTCCAGGGAAGATTGTAAACTTGGTGATTTAACCAAGGCAACTAATTCTTCGGAGTGCTGCAACAGGGTAACTAACGAACTTACCTTTGCATGGTATATACCAAGCTGAGCACCTCCTGCGATGATGGGCAATTCTGGAAATTGACGTCGAAGTTGGGAAAAATACCCGTGGATGAATCCTTCCTCTACGGATGTCAACCAAGAGGTAACTATACATCTAGGCTGAACTTTTTCAATGCTTAGCACCAAGGAGTCGTAGGGTAAACTTTGTCCTAAGTAAAGTGAATATACTCCTTCACTTCTCAACAAATAATGATAAAATAACAACCCAATTTCATGCCACTCGTGCTCAGGAAGGTAGAGCATAACTGGATATTGTCGTTCTTTGGGCACGGGTAATTTATCGATCTCAGAAACTATTTTTTGACGAACCAAGCTTGAGATAAAATGCTCTTGTGCAGGGTTTATCGATCCCGTCAACCACATCACTCCAATTCGGTCAAAAAATGGAATTAAACACTGCTTGAAGGTTTCTTCTAACGAAGTTTCCTGAATTAATTCGTTCATGGTATCATTGAAAACGAATTCATCCATCTCAACCAGTGATACAATGAGTTTTTCTTGAGCACTACCTGCCGGTGTTTTAAGTTTGATTTCAGCAACTTTAGCTCGAATCTCAGTGGGTGAAAATTCAGACAAGCGTGAAATTTTCATGCCGTGGTCAATTAAAATTCGAATGTTGAGGAGGTATACAAGCTCTTCGTCAGTGTACGTTCTAATTTTTGTTTCGGTCCGTTCCGGAACAAGAACGCCATACCGCTGCTCCCAAATGCGTAAGGTATGTGCTTTTATACCAGTTAAGACTTCAACGTCTCGGATTTTATAGAATGCCATAATTCACAAACAAGCGAAGAACAATTTTGTTCAAGCCCAATCTAAAGTTTACCTTTGGAACATGAAAATAAAAACCGCTGAATTTCTCATTTCAAGTGCTGACTATAAAGGGTGCCCAGATACGGAACTTCCGGAGTTTGCATTCATTGGGCGATCAAATGTTGGAAAATCTTCCCTGATCAATATGTTAATGGGGAATAAGAGCTTAGCCAAAACATCGGGAACCCCAGGGAAAACACAGCTTATAAACCATTTCATCGTGAATGAAAAATGGTATTTAGTGGATCTTCCAGGATATGGATATGCCAAGGTTTCTAAAAACCAACGTGAAAAATGGCAGAAAATCATTTCCAATTATTTGTTAAAACGTACTTCGCTAACCTTGGTCTTTGTGCTCTTGGATTCTCGGCTCGACCCCCAAAAGATTGATTTGGAATTTATCAACTGGTGCGGTGAAAACCAGGTTCCCTTTGCCATGGTGTTCACTAAAATCGACAAACTTTCAAGTGCAGAATTAAATAGAAATTTAGCTAAGTATAAAAAAGAACTATTGAAAACGTGGGAGGAAATCCCCCCTTTATTTGCCACCTCCGCCACCTCTGCCAGTGGAAAAGAACCGGTATTGAATTACATCACTGCGGTATTGACTCAGCTCTAGGTTGTTTGAAAATTTGTGCGGATTATCCTACCTTTGTGTAACATTACAGTACTATGGGAAGAGCATTTGAATACCGAAGAGCAGCAAAGGAAAAACGTTGGGACAAAATGTCCAAGATGTTTCCTAAATTAGGTAAGGCCATTACAATGGCGGCCAAAGAAGGAGGGATGGACCCAACAACCAATGCTAAATTGCGCACGGCGATACAGAATGCGAAGTCTGAAAACATGCCGAAAGACAATATTGAATCTGCCATTAAGCGCGCAGCGCAAAAAGACATCGCATCTTTCACAGAAGTTAATTACGAGGGAAAAGGCCCACACGGCGTACTGGTGTATGTGGAATGTGCTACGGACAACCCTACCAGAACGGTTGCAAACGTGAAATCCTATTTTAATAAAGCCGGAGGAGGTGTCGTGCCTAATGGGTCCATGGAGTTTATGTTCGCAAGAAAAAGCGTGTTCGAAATAGGCAAATCCGATTCCCTTGACCCAGAAATGTTAGAGCTAGAGCTCATCGATGCAGGCTGTGAATCCATTGACGTGGAAGCAGACATGATCATCGTATATGGAGATTATACATCTTTTGGTACCCTTGCAAAAGCATTGGAAGACATGAACATTGAGGTGCAAAAATCCAGCTTAAAGCGGATCCCAACATCACCGGTGGAATTTTCGGAAGAACAACTCATAGACATTGAGAAAATGTTGGATAAAATCGAAGACGATGATGACATACAACAAGTGTTTACCAACATTGCTTAAGAAACAATAAAAGGCGGGAAGTTACGTTCTCTCGCGCGCACGAATGAAGAAAACAATATATCCATACATCAAGGCAGTACTGTTATTATCTCCGGTTTTCTTGGTGTTTTGTTCAACCAACAAGGATGCCTTTTTGAACCGGACATACCATGGAATGACCGCGAAATACAACGGGTATTTCAATGCGAATGAGTTACTTACTATGGCAACCAATAGTTATGAGAAAAACCGTAAAGATGACTTTTATGGGTGGTTAAGTATTCAGCCGATTCCCAACGAAGAAGAATCTAAATCAATGTATTCAGCCATTGATACAGCCGTAGTTAAGTGCACTAAAGTCATACGAAACCATTCCATGCCCTCTGCGGATAGCCCTAAAGAGGCCGAATATAATCCGTGGATAGATGAAAATTGGCTCACCATTGGTAAAGCCTATTATTATCGCCGTGATTTTGAGAAAGCACTTAAAAACTTTCAATTTGTTAAACGATTTTTTCAAAAAGATCCATCGAAATATTTATCTGAGTTGTGGATTGCAAAAATTTATATTGAAGAGAATAGGTTAACAGAGGCACGTACAATCTTGGATGAACTGCAAGAAGAGGCCTTACTGCAAAAAAAGAAATCGTTTTTTCAAAAATTTAGAAAAATAAAGGCAAAAGATAAAAATGCAGATGATTTCAAGCCAGAGATGAATGACGATATTCAATTTGAAATTTATAAAACAAGAGCAGACTTGTTTATGCGCAAAAAACAAGCGCAAGAAGCACTGTTCCCCTTAACCATGGCAGTGAGAACATGCAGAACAAAACGAGAAAAATCTAGGCTCTCTTTTATACTAGGCCAACTTTATTTGAGCAGTAATCGCGTTGATTCTGCGTTGATTTCTTTTAAACATGCAATTTCTCCTGCAGCGACATACGACGTTGCGTTCAATGCGAAGCTGACCTGTGCAGTATTGGGGACTACGGAACGAGATGTAAAGATGCTAGAACGCATGTTGAAGGATGAAAAAAACGCTGGATACAAAGACCAGATTTATTATGCTAAGGCTCAATTAGAAGTCTCCCGAGGGAATACCTCTATGGCGAAGGTTTATTATACCAGAGCCGCATTTTATTCTACAAAAAATAAGCGGCAAAAAGCATTGGCTTACGAAAAACTTGGGGATTTAGCGTATACGGAAAAATCATATCTGTCAGCACAAAAATATTATGATTCGTGTGCGACGAACATGCCAGAAGAGTATCCAAACGGTGAGCTTATAAGATCAAAGGCCTCGAAATTGGCGAATTTAGTTTCGGCCATGGAAATCGCAATCCATGAAGATAGCGTGCAACGCATCGCGAAAATGGACAACAAATCGCAAACAGCATTTATTAAAGAAGTAATTAAACAATTAAAAGAAGAAGCTCAGCAACGCAAAGAATTAGAAGCCGCGAAACTGCGTGCGCTGCAAGACCAAGCGCAAATGGGCTCACAAACGGGTGCAGGAGCTAAATGGGTGTTCAATAATCCCAAATTAAAACAAGAAGGGTATGATGAGTTTAGAAAACAATGGGGAGACCGCATAAACGAGGATGATTGGCGTCGGTCCACCAAATTTAGTATGGCCACCGACCCCTTGGTGGTTGATCCAACAGGCGATTCCATGGTAGTTGCGCAAACAACAAGCGCAAAGGATGACACCTTAGATGTGGAAACTATGAGAAATCGATTGCCGCTTAGTGACAGTGCCTACACAGCATCAGTGCTTCGTGAAATCGAAGCGCGTTACACCGCGGGCTCTTTATATAAGGATTTATTGGAAGAGCCTACGTTGGCCTCAGAACAATTCGAACGCATCTTATCTGAAGAAACTCGAAATGTAACAGATTTATCAGCAGCATACCAATTGTATAAAATAAACGAGTCTTCTGGAAAAGAGAAGCCCTACAAAACCCATATTTTATTGCATTATCCCAAATCTGACGCAGCAAATTACTTGTTAGATCCAGCGTTTTTTGAAAAGCTAAAAGAAAATAGAGTAAAAGCCGAAAAGGAGTACTTAATCGCACTTCACGAATATGAGATGCTTAATTACCAGGGGGCATTTGACCTCACCGAAACGGTGGTTCAAACAGATAAATCAAACGCATATCGCGCTGAATACCTGCTGTTAAATGTGTTGGCTAAAGGACAGCTGACCTCCGATAAAAGCTCATTGATTCCGAGGCTTAATAATATTATTGAAGAAAAACCCGGAACACCGCAAGCCATTCGGGCCAAAGAATTACTCACCATCTTAGAAAAGGGGGTGTCCGTTTTTGAGCCATATGTTGCAAAATCTAATGGGATTTTTGTTTATAACGACTCAGTAACCCAATTCATTATGGTCTTGTTAGACGAAGAGGAGGATTTCGATGAGTTAAAAGCATCTGTTTCTGATTTTACCTCCAAATCATTTAAAAAAAATAAGTTGAAAGTAACCAGTGCACTAAGTACGAAAGAAACAAAAATGGTACTGGTAGCAGACTTTAAAAGTAGCGCATTGGCAATGGATTACCTCAATCTTTACAAGGCATCCATAGATATTTTAGGAGATTTCCAAAATAATAAAATCTTAATAATTAGTCAAGAAAATTTGAAAAAGTTGATTGAATCCGATAACTTTGAAGGATATAAGACATTTTACGATCTTAACTACTGATTCAATGTTAAAAAGAAAAGACTTTTTTAATAGCACTTCCCAGTATGAGGAGAGCACCGAAACGAATAGAATTGTTGCTGGAACCGAATTAACCGGGGATGTCGTTTCCGACTCTAATTTTATGTTAGAAGGGGAGATGCATGGAAACTTATCCTGTTCCGGAAAAGTAACGATAGGTTCTACAGGAAAATTACGTGGAAACTTAGTCTGTGTGATTGCAGAGATCAATGGGACCGTTGATGGTGAAATCACAGTGGAAGGATTGTTAACCTTGAATGAAACCGCCCGAATTAACGGAGACATTCAAACGACTAAATTAATCATCCAAGAAGGAGCGACTTTTGAGGGATCTTGTGTAATGAAATCACCTTCGGCCCACACCATATTTACGGCGGACGTATCGCTAGATGACTAATCCAGACCCTTCAAATACACCAAATAAATTCATGCAATATTCTTCGTTAGGCTTTCAAATGATTGCCTTTATGGGGATTTTTGGATACCTCGGATATCGCGGAGATGCGTATTTTGAATTTAAAACACCTTATCTGTTAATGACCGGATTATTGTTTGGAGTAATTGGCTCTATGGTCTACATCATCCGCACCCTAAACCGCTTAAATCCATAGCATGTATTTTGTAATGGGGTATGTGTGGGTTTTCAGCGTATCAAGTATACTCGCATTGATTGGAAGGGAAGAAGTTAAAACGGTACTAACCCTAAATCTGCTGTTGCAATCTTTTTATCTCATTAGTTTTCTGCGCGTGTTTACGCGAAAAAAACGTGAAATAATTATCCCGGCGCTTTCACTAGTTACGCTACAGGTATTTACTTTTTTAACCGCTCTTTTTGTTTTTATGGCAAGAAATTGGTCCGTGAAACCTGTACTTTGGGCGCTTGTGGTGTTCTTCATTACGCTGTTTATCCAAATTCTTGAACAAAGCCGTTACTTAAAACGATTGGATAAACCTCAGCAGTAAATAATGCAATTGGTCAAATCGATCAAAGCTTAACGCGGATGCCTTATCGTGTATGTCGTGGTAGTTTTTATTTGGGCCCATCGTATAAATAAAAATGGCAGGTATTCCCGCCTCCGAAAATGGATAATGGTCAGAGTTAGCCGCTTTCCCCCTCGCTTTAATCACTGGTACTGATTGCGTATGCTCATTTAAATCAAGAAGCCGTTGGAACAGCGCTTTGTGAATGGCTCCATTGACTACCGTAATCCCTTCTTCTCCGCTACCCATGATGTCTAAATTTAGCACACAGGAAATTTGTTCCGAACCCAAGATGTGTTGATTGACAAAAAACTGCGAGCCCTCAAGTCCAATTTCTTCGCCCGCAAAAGCAATGAACAAGACATGGTGGTTTTGCAGGGGTTGTTGTTTTATTTCTTTTGCTAAGCTTAGCAACATGGCTACACCACTGGCATTGTCGTTCGCTCCAGGAAAGTAGGTGTTCTTTCCCATTCGACCCAGGTGATCGTAATGAGCGCTAACAATAATAAAGCTGTCGCTTGGCTGTTTCGATGCTACAAGCCCAAGGATGTTTGAAACCTCATAGTTTTCTATTAACTCAGCCTCCAGCTTGATTTTAATTGATTTGGGAAGCACGCGTTCAGAGGTGTCGAATACCTGTATGTACGGAGCTTTAAATTGTTCAGGGGAAACACTCCATGTAAGTTTGTCGCGCGTGAATTCAACAACCGGGAATTCCACCCGAGCTAATTTTTCCAATTTAGATCGCACCATGCGTAGGGTGTCTCTCGAAATCTGTTTAGGTTGAATAAATGCAATTGCCTGCTTTTGAGTTGCCGAATGAAACGGAAGAGATAGAATTTCAGCGGCACTCATTCCGATGAAAGAAAGTTTTCCATGATATGAGGCACTACTGGGATGTATCAAATAGTCAATTCCGGGGGCTTTTTTATGTCCGCGTATTTTGATTTTACACGCTCCAGGAAACCGATTTACGTTGACATAAAAGGATTGTTTTGTATATCCATTCAACGGAGCTAAGCCAATCCGTTCAAATTCTTGGAGCAGATAATTTCCAGCGTTATTGCACCCGTCATTCACATACCCCCGACCTTCCATGAGGGGTGAACATAATACCTCCGTAACGCTTTTTGCATCCGAGGTTAAATTGCGTTGACTCCAAGAAGAAAGCACTGAACAATAAACCCCAAAAAGCAACACGAATTTAAGCATACTTGGCTACCACTTTTTCGATGAATTTTTTTAGTGCATCCTCATTGGCTGTAGCCCATTCGTTGGTTACCGATAAATAGTTCAGGGTGGGCATTAATTCTTGAATGCTTGTATGCGTGTCTATTTGTTTTACGGCAGATCCGAAGGAATCGCTTGAACCTTTAAAGAGTTCCTGGATGAAGGTGATTTTTTCTTTTAACGAGTAGTTGCCGTTAAACTTATCGATTTTCTCGTGCTTCCCATGTGACATGGAAACCAGGTGTGTTAAATCCATGGAAGCCGCGGGCTCCATCGGGATTGTTTTTTGTACTGCTTGGCTCTCCGGAATCCATAGAACCTCTTCTTCCGTTATTTTCGCTGTAGGCTCTAGAGGTGATTCAGATAAATCAACCGCTTCCGTGACTGTTTCTTCCTCTTCGATGGGCATTGGGGTTTCTGTTGCTTGCTCCTCTGATTCTAACGGTTCAACTAATTCTTGTACGGGTGTTTCATGAACCTCGGAATCTAAGGACGTGGGTTCGCTAACTCCAGCAAGGTCGAATTCAGGAAATTCATCGGTCACCGGCTTAAAAAGACCCGCTTCATAAGCTTTGTAACGCAGAATGTATAGGTTCTCAAGTAATTCCTGAGCGGTACCAATCGCCCGATCTATTGATTTTGCATCTCCTGCTCCTGATGTGAATTCATTGATTTCCTCAAGTAATCTTTTCCCGATCGATTCCATATTATTAACAATTTAAATAAGTGTGTGAACAAATTTACTTGCTTATCTCATTGCTAATCACCCCAAACTAAGTTTTAATTCAATTAAATTTGTTCAAAACAATACAGCTATGTTTCTAGAGCAATTTCCAACAGAACATAAAACCAACGGATGGGTTGAAGTGATTTGCGGTTCTATGTTTTCCGGTAAAACGGAAGAGTTAATTCGCCGCGTGAAAAGAACACAGTTTGCCAATCAGAAAATGATTTTATTTAAACCGGAAATTGATAAGCGCTACAGCGAAGAGGATGTGGTAAGCCATCAAGGAACAGCTGCCCCAGCAGTGATGGTCGCTTCATCTTCCGAAATTTTAGGAATTGTTACTGATGAGCGCATCGTAGCCATTGATGAAGCGCAGTTTTTTGATGAAGGAATAGTGGAGGTTTGCTCGGTCCTTGCCAATCGAGGAATCCGAGTAATCTGTGCCGGTTTGGATATGGATTATTTAGGAAACCCATTCGGTCCAATGCCTGCCTTGCTTGCAATTGCAGAATACGTTACAAAAGTTCATGCCATTTGTGTTTCTTGCGGAAACTTAGCGCAGTTTTCATACCGATTTTCCGAGGAATCCGGTCAGGTTTTAGTAGGTGCGGTAGAGCGCTACAAACCCCTATGTCGCTCGTGTTTTAATCTCGTGGCACATTGAAATTAAATTGCCGGTCTACAGATTTTATTCAATGGATCCAACCTAAAAAAGTTCTTGGATCAACATCCCTTCCCATTGATTTTGTGAGCATCGATACGCGAAATTTAATCGGAGCGGAACACGGCTGTTTTATTGCATTAGCGGGGAGTTTTAGGTCGGGTTTGGAATTTGTTGAAGCGGCTTATCATCAAAATATACGGGTTTTTATCTTATCAGAGCCGCCGAGCATTCCACATGAAGATGCCGTTTATTTGATTGTGAATGACCCAATAAAAGCCCTGCAAACCTTAGCGAGCGTTCATCGTTCAAGGGTTGATTTTCCCATCCTTGCTATTGCGGGTAAAAACGGCAAAACCACGGTCAAAGAATGGCTTTATGAACTCATCAAGTCTTCGTACCATGTGGTTCGTAGTCCGAAGAGTTACAATTCTCAAATTGGGGTTCCCCTCTCCTTACTGGAACTTTCAAGTGAGGCGACTGTTGGGATTTTTGAACTTGCTTTTTCCTCCCCACACGAATTAGAGATCCTCTTCGATTTAATAAACCCAAGCCATTTTTTAGTAACCAATTTCTTTCATGATGATGCAGCTGATGGCCCACTGAGGGATTTGTTACAGCGCGTACCTCATGCATATACCGGTGCGCCTTGTGCCTCATGTAGCTCGGAAGTAATACTATTGAATGAGGAATTTGCTCGTCCTGAATTAGCGTATTTTGCTTTCAACGACCCCGTTTCGATAAACGCTGCTTCCATGGCGATTGGAATTTCCAAGCATTTGGGTGTTCCATCGGAACGCATACGCGAACACGTTGCAACCCTGCAGCGCTTAGCCTTACGCATGGAGTCATTTAACGGTAAAAATGGCACCCTTGTGCTGAATGATACGTATAATCTAGACCTTGATGCGTTTAAGTATTCTTTGGCCTATTGGTCCACCTTGGATCGTGCCAGGCCTCATGGCATTTACGTGGGTTTAGATACGGATTCATTGGACAAGAAGGGCGAGTTGGAAGCCCTCATTGAACCGTATCATCCAGATTTTTTAGCGATTGGCGCCCCTGCTGAATTACCAACTAAGATTCCAGAAAACTCGGTTATCTTGCTCAAAGGTACCCGCAAAGCAAATATGGAAAAATTTGCAGCGCTATTGCGAGAAAAACAACATCAAACTACCCTTGAAATTAACCTAACGGCCCTAAGGAATAATGTAGTAACCTTTAAAAAGCTTCTCGACCCCAAGGTGAAATTACTGGCAATGGTTAAAGCCCAATCCTATGGTTCCGGTTTAGAAAAATTAGCGGAGTTTTTGGAGGCGCAAGGCATCGATTATTTAGGGGTGGCTTATACTTCAGAAGGGGTGGCATTGAGAAAACATGGCATCAAAGCACCTATTTTAGTGCTAAATCCAGACCCTCACACCTATGCAGATTGTATTGCGTATGCCTTGGAACCTACAATTTTCACCTTTCATCAAGCGGATTTATTCATACGAACGCTGATTGAACAGGACACAAGGCAATACCCCATCCATATTGAAGTTGATACAGGGATGCGAAGGTTAGGGTTTGAGCCTAGCGAGGTTAAAGCCGTGTTGGAATTATGCCAAGCACAGCCTGAAATTTATATTAAAGGTGTTTTTTCTCATTTTGTAGAATCGGATCAACGAGAAGATCGGGAGTATAGCCTTTCCCAAATCAATCGGTTCAAAGAGGTTATAGCGGAGGTTAAACAGCAGGTTCCACATGAACTTTTATGCCACCTGGCGAACTCTGAAGGCATCGTGAATTATCCAGAAGCGCATTTCAACATGGTGCGTCTTGGATTGGGAATGTTTGGTCTTTCCAATTCCCGAGTAAAGGATCAATTACAACCTGTGTTGGCGTGGAAAAGTGTAGTTTCACAGATTAAGCGGGTTAAAAAAGGGGAAAGTGTGAGTTATTCCCGAAGCTTTATTGCGGTTCAGGACATGAAAATTGCAATCATTCCTTTGGGGTATGGGGATGGGTATTCCCGCACCCTAAGCAATGGAGTCGGGGGATTGCGTATTCATGGAAAATGGTGTCCCATCGTGGGATTAGTCTGTATGGATATGATTATGGTAGATGTTTCAATGCACTCTGATTTGAAGGAAGGAGATGAGGTTGTGGTATTCGATGATATTGCATCTTTGGAAGCCCTCGCCCATCAAATGAATACAATCCCTTATGAGGTAATGACAGGAATATCAGAACGCGTACATCGGGTTTATTTTACTGAATAATTTTACCTTTGAACGATCAAATACAAAATAAATAAGTGGTTTCAGGAATTCAAGCTAAATTATTCGAGCTGATTAAACAATCATTACGGGAAGACGAATCCATGGGCTTGGTTGTCTCGGATGTACTCTCATTGAGTACAGACGCCGTTTATCGAAGAATTCGGCAAGAAACGCTCATGACGATTGAAGAGCTGCGTAAACTTTGTATTCATTTTGATATTTCGTTTGATTCGTTAATGGAAATGAAGGCTGGAAGTGCGGTATTCTCCTATCTCAATCTAAAGGAAGGCCAATTTACGGTGGAAAAATATTTAGAAGGAATCTTAAATGGATTAAGCCGCTTAAAATCAGCAAAAGATGCGACTATTTATTTAAGCGTAAACAATGTGCATTTTTTCCAAGCCTTGAATTTTCCCCAAATTATTCGTTTTCGCTTGTTTTTTTGGGCTAAAACACACCTCATGTTGCCTGAATTTAAAACCAAACGGTTTGCTCATGAAAAAATAAGCAATGAAGCGTTTTATATGGGTAGAGAAATTTTGTCTGCATACAACCGTATTCCAACCACGGAAATAGTAGATGAAGAAATGATGCATGGGTTTTTGAAGCAAGTATTATATTATTTAGAGTCAAATTTATTTGAAGACCCAAGCTATGCCTTGTTTCTTGCCGACCGCGTAGTCATGTTAAATGACCACTATATGGCCCAAGCAGAGGTAGGTAAAAAATTTATATTTGGAAACGAACAACCAAGTGCCGGAAACGAATTAAAGGTTTATTTGACCGGAACGGTCAATACCGATTCTACTATTTTATATGAAACCTCAAAAGCAAGCGGGGTGTATTTAACCCATAACATCATGAATTATTTGCATACCATGGATGAGGAATATGTAACCGATTCAAAACGTATTTTGCAACGGCAGATTGAAAACTCGAGCCCACTGAGTGAAGTAAACGCAAAACAACGCATCCAATATTTTCGTTCGATGAATCAGCTAGTAGCTAAATACAAACAGCGTTTTGAGCAAATTATTAATAACGCACATCCATGAGGATCGGCGTTGATTTCGAAAAAATACCCTGGGATTTTTGCGGATTACACTTGCTTGAACCCAATGCCCTGCTCGGTGATTTTTTGCTATTTGCCTGTTCCTTATTTGTGTTTTTTCGTTTAAAAGCACATAATGCCAACCCCTTTGTTAGACATTGGAGAATGTTCTTTTTGTTTTTCGCTTTTTCCTTTATTCTCGGGGGTCTAAGTCATGCGCTGTATAATTACTGGTTTGTTTTTGGACGAATTCCCGCGTGGATTATTGGGGTAATCGCACCTTTTTGGGTGGAATGGGCGATGATTACGCTATGGTCAAATCCGCGGCAACAAAAAGCGCTTAAATGGATATCGCTAGGAAAAACCGCTATTTTTTTAGGCGGATTGATGGTATATCTTATCGCGAATTTTTATAATCTTTCTGTGCCAAAAGGCATGCGATTCCCAACGTTGAATGCAGTTTTTGGTCTTGGAGCCGCGTTATTTGGCTTGGCCGTTTATTATCAAATAACATATTCTTCCCTGTTTAAGTATTTTTGGATCGGCGCCTTGTTCTATGTGATTGGAGGGCTAGTTCAAGCCTTAAAAATTAATATTTCACCCCAGTTTGATCGAAATGATTTGACCCATGTTTTTTTATGCATTGGTCTTTTTATAAATTACCTGGGCATTCGTAAAACATTAACGTACACAAATAAGGCCTTTGGAATCTCAGGGCAACAAGAATAATCGATTAGGCTCACTTTCAGAAGCCTTGCTAAAAGAAACTTTTGTACCTTAGTGTAAAATTTTATCGCCATGAATACGCAAATTGAAGCCGCTTTAAATGATCAAATTAGCAAGGAAGCATCGTCTTCCCAATATTATTTAGCCATGGCATCTTGGGCGGAAACAAATGGATTATCGGGAACTGCTTTTTTCATGTATGCCCATGCAGATGAAGAGCGTTTTCATATGTTAAAGTTGGTGAAATTTGTGAATGAGCGCGGGGGGCGTGCCATCATTCCTGCAATTGCTCAACCTCCTTCGGATTTCGACTCAGTTCAGCGCATGTTTGAATTATTATTGGCTCATGAACTCACGGTCACCGCGTCTATAAATAACGTGGTTGATATCTGCTTACAGGAAAAAGATTACACCACACACAATTTCATGCAGTGGTATGTATCAGAACAAATGGAAGAAGAGGCCCTTGCCCGTTCAATTTTGGATAAATTGAGCTTGATTGGAAATGAAAAAGGCGGCATGTATTTGTTTGATCGGGAAATGCTGGAGATAGCGAATTCAACGGGAAATGCTCCAAAAACTAAGGGGTAACAACAATTGCTGGGCAGTTCTTGCCTTCGTCCTGGTTTTAAATTCTTGTTTTACACAGACAAGGTTAAGCTTCGAGCATTACCGAATTGCGGATGGACTTTCTCAGTCAACCGTCACCTGCATCGTGGAAGATGCACAACAGCAACTATGGTTTGGTACGCAAGAAGGAATTAATCGCTTTGATGGGAGTTCATTTGAAAGTTTTACACGTCAAAATGCACCCGCCTTAAATAACACCTACATCTATTGCGGCACTAAAGATACCCGGAATGACTTGTGGTTTGGAACGCGTAATGGATTAGTTAATTATTCCGTTAAACAAGGAAAATTTGCTTCGTTCCTTTTCTCTGCTCACCAACCCAAGGCGATACAACAACTTCAAAATCTTTCTTCAAACAAGCTGTTGCTGCTCACCAGCAAAAAGGAATTATTCGTATTCAATACCGATTCAAAAAGGCTTCTTCCGATTCAAATGAGCACCCCAATCCGATCAATAGTTGAAGGAAATGGTGGAGTTTTTGCATTGGGAAGCAACAATATTCTTTACAAGATCACCAAAGAAGCTAAGGTTATCTCTTGGTTTTCAGCCAATGCGCCCATTCATTCGGTGCATGGTTCTAATAAATTCCTTTTTGTGTTTGCCAAGAAGAAAGTATTTACCTTGAATCCCTTATCTTCTTCCCCTAAACCTGTTCCGTTGAATTGGAAGCTGAACGGCATGAATCCTGCCTACATTACTTCTTTGGGTTATCAGTCGGGAATTTATTATTTAACTACGGCGCAGCAAGGCTTGTTCACGATCGACACCAGGGGAAAAACAACCCACCACATAGCAGATTTGTTCCAAGCGAATAAACTCAATTCGAATAATTTAAACACGCTTTTTTTATCCAACGAACATGTGCTTTGGTTAGGGTCTGACCGAGGAATTTCCTGCGCCCTTCTTTCCAACCCCGGATATAAAACCATTGGACCAACTACCGCATCCACTATGGGCCTGCCTTGTGAGAATGTGTGGAGTTTTGCTTCGCAAGGCAAGGAGGTGTTTGTGGGAACGGATTTGGGCATTACACGGTTTAATGTTGAAACAGAAATTAGCGATAATTTTTTCAGAGATCCTTCACTGAAAACCGATGTTGCGGTGATGGATATGGTTCCGATTTCCAAAGATAAATATCTGTTGGCATGCTTTGATGGTATATTTGAATTCAATCCTACGCAACCCAATGCCTTTCGGCCGATTCCGATTCAAGACCAAAGCTTGGCCGTTAAACACACACATTTTTTCGAAGTTTTTAATAGACAAAATACGTGTTTAATCGGCACTTCTGCAGGCCTCTTGCAATACGATTTTGGCACTAAGGAATTTAAAGAAATTTATGTGCCTTTTCAAGACCAGGTAAGAAAAATCACCACCGATTCCGGGGGTAAATTATGGGTCTTATTTGAAACCAAAGGGCTTTATTATGGAGTATTTACGGCACGAGGCCTTATTCTAAAACCATTTAAGTTCAATAAAAAGTTACGAGAATTATCCGAAGACCCATTTACAACCTTTACCTTGATAAAACGCGGTGTTTTTTTGCTAGGGACCATGGGGGGGGGATTGGTACAGATTAGTCGTGAGGACGGATCATTTAAATCCATTTCAAAGGCTGAAGGCTTACCAAACAATACCATTAACAGCCTAATAGCGGATTCTCAAGGAAATGTTTGGGGCAGCACCAATCGAGGGTTGATTTGCATAAAACCAAGCGGAGAATTGAATGCCCACATCGAACGACGAGGGATTCAGCCCAATGAATACAATATGAACGCGGCTTTTATAGACCATCAAGGGAATCTCTTTTTCGGAGGTATTTTTGGGTTTGTATATTTTAACCCTAAGGTTGTAGTGGATGCCAATTATTCACTCTACCCTATCATTACAAAAATCACATTCCATAAAAAATCGAGAAGATATCCCGAGGGATTTTTACAACAAAGCGACCTCGTTAAACGTGCGCATGAGATCGTCTTACCTTATAATGCACGTGATTTTGAAGTGAGATTTCAACCGAATTTATTATATGGTGCCAAGCACGTCTCATACAAATATGTACTCATTGGAGAGGAAACCGATACCATATTCATGGGCAACACCAATAAATTGGCCTTTAATTCCTTAGCGTCCGGCACCTATTACTTACGTTTGTATGCGCGTTATGAGAATGGGCCATGGACCGATACCCCCGCGCTTTTAACGGTAACGATTAATGCGCCGTTTTGGGCGACTATTCCATTTTGGTTCGGGGTTGCGTTTCTGCTCATATTACTTACGATAATTTACGTTCGCTTTCAAGTAAGCAGGGAACGAAAACAACGGGTTTTACTCGAATCCTTAGTGTCTTTGCGCACGCAAGAAATTGAAGAAAAAAAGGCACAGATTGAACGAAAAAACACCCTGATTATTCAAGAAAAAGAAAAAGTATTGGAACAACAAAAGTTATTGTTTATTGAAAAAGAACGCGCCGAGAAATGGTTAAATAATGCCCTCCCTTCTCAAGCGGTAACGGAGTTAAAGGTTCATGGGAAAGTACCCGCTAAAGCGTTTGATTCGGTGACTATTCTTTTCACGGATGTGGTTGGGTTTTCAAACATTTCTGATACCATGACCCCCTCACGCTTGGTTAACCGCTTGGATGTGTTGTTTCGGAAATTTGATCAAATTATTAAAGCAAATAATCTAGAGAAAATCAAAACGATTGGCGATGCTTACATGGCGGTAGGTGGCCTGCCGGAGGAGAACTCAACACATGCCATCGATACGTGTATCGCAGGCCTACAAATCCAACACTACATGCAGTCGAAAAAATTTGATGCGATTGCTAACCACAAAGAGTATTGGGAAATTCGCTTAGGAATAAACACCGGCCCAGTGACCGCCGGGATTATTGGAACCTTAAAAATGGCATATGATGTTTGGGGCTCAGCAGTAAATCAAGCACAACGCATGGAGATGTTGGGTGAGGCAGGAGCCGTTACCATATCGGAACACACCTTTAAACTCGTTGAACCGTACTTCGAGTGTATACATCGCGGGAAGGCTCAGATGAAATCAAAGGTGCTTTTAGACCGGTATGAAGTGCTTCGAATTAAACCTGAGTTATCTATTAAAGGAGAAGGATTAAAGCCGAATGACTTGTTTTATGAAATTGTTGGCCTGCATCACTACAGCTCCATAAAATATTATAATGCAGAAAATGAGTTAATTCAACTCCTTGCCAACGAATTACCCAATGACTTGAGTTATCACTCCTTAGAACATACCAAGGAAGTGGTGAAAGCCGTAGAACGCATTGCGTTATTGGAAGGAGTTCGCGACGAAGGCTTGTTTTTATTAAAATCTGCGGCCTTATTCCACGATGCTGGGTTTGTTAAACAATACGAGCACAACGAACCGATTGGAGCGGCAATGGCGGAAGCAATGCTTCCGAAATATGGGTACAATGAACAACACATAAAGACCATCAAAGAGCTCATTTATGTGACGCAAATCCCCCACAAACCGGTAAATAAACTCCAAGAGATCATGTGTGATGCAGACTTAGATTATTTAGGAACCGACTCGTTTGAAGAAACCGCCAATAAGTTAAAGGCGGAATTAATGGCAAAAGGAAAAGTGCAATCGGATAAAGCATGGGATCAAATGCAAATCACCTTCCTAAAACAACACAAGTATTTTACACAGACGGCAATACTAACCCGAGAGAAAAAGAAAAACCAACACCTGAAAGTTATCCAAGAACGGTACAAGGCAGACGCTTACGATTAAAGATCTCGCAGATTTTTTGTGGATGATTTCTTTTTGGACCCTGAGCTAGGCAAGGAAATCCCATAGGATAGCCCGTACATGATTCGCTTCTTGAGCACATCATTCAATGAACGATCCCAATAAATCCCAACGCTCAATTGTTGTTTGTGCGGCAGATCGAGAGCGATGCCACTAAATAAACGTATGCGATTGAATTGTTTTCCTTTTGCGCCATTTGAAGGATTATAAAAGAATTCCGCGCTGAGTTTTGGGGTCAATGGAATTCCTTTTATGTCATATTGAGCGCTTGGTTTAAAGCGTATAGCTTGATCAAATTCTGCATCATAAGCGGAGGAAACACGGTCAAAACTGTATTGATATCGAAGTCGTAAACCACATTCTAGCCGTTTCATGGCGTACCTGAATTGAAGATTTCCATTTAATCGGTGGGTTGTCACCAAGGACAAATCCCCCTCGTTGGTGAAGACCATGCGGTAATCTATGGATGGACGAAACCATTTTGCCGCCTTGTAATCGAGCGTAAGTTGCGGAAAAAATCGATCTATCCCGGCGTAATTATACCGTTGATTGAGCTCAACTGCGGTGCTAATTTTTTTTGTCATGGAAATTTTCACCCCAGTTTCTATCCAAACTTGCTGTTGCGTATGTTGGCTGAAGGTGATAAATCCAATCCTAACCATTAAACTGAGCGCGAATATTCTCACCTATTGTTCTTTGTTTAGGATGATTTCTCCAAGATCAACCACTTGTTTTTTTTCTGTAATTTCTACTTCAAATAATTTTTCTTGTTGAAGCGCAGCACAGGGGTAACAGTTTTCGTACATGAAAACAATGTACTTACCTGGCCTCAGATAGTTAAATTCAAAACTTCCATCGTAACTGGTGCTGATATCATCGTCATAAAACGTATGGTCGTTGCCATAAATGAGATACACATTCTCGTCGCCCAAAGCACTTAATCCGGTCAGCAACGTCAGTTGCGTGTCTGAATAAAAACGACCCGTTATTTTGCCTTTTATGGTGGCCTTTCCACCGAGACCTGGAGCCTTTGAACACCCTTCAATGCTTAGTAAAACCAACAAGATAACCGATATAAATGATAATCTAAGCATAATATTAATTTAATAATTGAGTTCCTACAAAGATATTGTTTTTTATGCCTTGACGCATCTTTTTATTGATTTTGACGTAACTTGCACTTTAATAATATATTAAGATGAGAGCCTCTTTCCTTATTTTTCTTCTACTCTCCTTGGTGCTTCCGGTTTCATCTCAAGTGGTAATTAATGAGTACTCATGTTCTAACATGAGTGGGTTGAGTGATGCCTATGGTGAGAATGAGGACTGGGTTGAATTGCTAAACACGACAGCAGGTGCGGTGAATTTAACGGGGTGGTATCTTTCTGACCGCCCAACGAATTTAACCAAGTGGCAAATACCCAGTGGGACTATTCCAGCGAATGGATATAAAATGGTATTCTGTTCAAAACGAAATACGGTAAATGGCAATGAATACCATCCAAATTTTAATCTTTCACAAACTGAAGGAGAATGGATAATTCTTACCAATCCCTCGTTTGTGGTTGTTGATTCATTTAAAATTGTTCACCTTACCAAAGCAGATCATTCCATTGGAAGAACCACTAACGGTGCCGCAACATTTTCCTTGTTCACCACCCCTACACCCAATGCTCCTAATGCAAATCCTGTCCCGTTTTACACACCAAAGCCGATCTATAGTCTTGCGCCGGGATTTTATGCCGGTGCGCAATCGGTTAGTATTACGTGTGCAGACCCAAGCGCTAGCATTCGTTACACCTTAGATGGCACGGATCCCACTCCGGCGTCGCCCCTCTATATCGCCCCAATTCAAATTACCACTACCCGAGTATTAAGGGCAACAGCATACAGCGCAAACTTACCATCCTTTACAGAAACAAACACCTATTTCATCAACGTAACCCATACGGTACCCGTCGTTTCTGTCTGCAGTCAAGGGGTCCAGCAAATGCTACAAACAGGTAGTCAAAACCCCCCGAATAGAATTGGTTCCTTTGAGTTGTTTGAAGAAAACGGGTCTTTTATCGATGAGGGACAAGGAGATTTTAACAAACACGGAAATGATTCCTGGGCCTATAACCAACGAGGATTTGATTATATCTGCAGAGATCAATATGGGTATAATGGAGATTTAGAACATCAGATTTTCCCTGAAAAATCGCGCACCAAATTTCAACGCGTTATGCTAAAACCAGGAGCAAGCGATAATTATCCCTTTGAAAATGGAGCCCACATACGAGATGCGTTTATACATACCTTATCCATTCGGGCAGATATGAAATTAGATGAACGTACTTGGCGTCCAGCTGTCGTTTATTTGAATGGAGAGTATTGGGGGGTTTATGAGATACGTGAAAAGGTAGATGACCATGATTACACAGAATATTACTCGAACCAAAATAAATACAACCTTTATTTTCTAAAAACATGGGGAGGTACTTGGCAGGAATATGGCTCACCAAACGCGCAACCAAGTTGGAATGCCTTAACTTCTTATATTCTCAACAATAACATGGGGAATCCCGCCAATTTCAATTACGTAGATTCTCTTCTTAATTGGAAATCCCTGGCGGATTATTTTATGATTAATTCTTACACGGTAAATCAAGATTGGTTGAATTGGAATACCTCTTGGTGGCGAGGCCTTGATACCACTGGGGATAAAAAGAAATGGCGCTATGCCCTGTGGGATATGGATGCCACCTTCGGGCATTATGTGAATTATACAGGAATCCCCGACGCCAGCGCAAACGCAGATCCATGCAATGCAGAAAACTTGCCAAATCCCGGTGGACAGGGTCACACGGATATTTTGGAGAAGCTGATTAATGAAAATCCAGAGGTGGAACAATATTACATTACTCGGTATGCGGATTTAATCAATACGTCTTTCAGTTGCGCCAGTATGATTACCCTATTGGATAGCATGGTCAATGAAATTGATCCTGAAATGACAGCGCAATGTGCAAAATGGGGAGGAAGTTATAACGGTTGGCAAGCCAGCGTGAATCAACTGCGTAATTTTATTAACCAGCGATGCGTTGCCTTGGAGCAGGGGCTTGTGGACTGCTATCAATTAAGCGGACCCTATCCGGTTACCTTTGATGTTTCTCCTCCAGGTGCCGGTACCTTACAAGTCAATTCAATAAATCCGCCACAATATCCATGGGCAACCTCTTATTTTGGTGGAATTCAAACCAACTTGGAAGCAAATGCAAATGCGGGATGGATGTTCAGTCATTGGACGGTGGCTTCCGGTGCAATGGGACTTCCTACCAGTGCTTCAACAAATTTTATTACCTTGAACGGTCCGAATACAGTGGTTGCTGTCTTTGTAATTCAATCGCCAGACATTGACGGCGATGGAGTTTTGAATGAAGTAGACCCTGATGTCAATGACCCCTGCATTCCAAATCCGAATGCCGGTCCGTGTGATCAAGACAACGATGGACTAACAAATACTCAAGAAACAAGCGCGGGAACAAATCCTACCAATCCCGATACGGATGGAGACGGAATTTCGGACGGTGCAGAGCTTGCCGGAGGATCAGACCCACTGAATCCTTGCGATCCTGATGACACGCTTCCAGGATGTCAAATTGATACGGATGGCGACGGATTAACAGATGCGCAAGAAGCTATTGCTGGAACGAATCCTCAAAACCCGGATTCCGATGGCGATGGGTATACCGATGGGCAAGAAGTCAATATGGCGAGTGATCCCTTAGATCCTTGCGATCCGGATGACAGTGCACCGGATTGTTCGGTGGGTATACATTTTCCGACGGCATTTTCTCCTGATGGAATCGGAGACCTATTAAATGAAAATTATACCATTATTGTAGGTAAGGACATCAAAGAATTCATTTTTTATATTTACGATCGCTGGGGTAATGTGATGTTTGAGTCTTCGAGTAAAACATTGAAATGGAACGGTACATATAAGGGTCTACCGTGTAATTCGGGTGTTTATGCCTACATGGCGGATGTCGTATATATCACAGGGGAGAAAAAAGTGTTCTCCGGAAATATCACCTTAATTCGATAATATGCGAAAAGCGGGTTGGTACATCCTTTTTGGCATGCTCAGTTCATTCAACGCAATTGCGCAAGATTATCAATTTACGCAGTACGACCGAGCCTTACTTTTGTTGAACCCTTCCGCTGCAGGTAATTTTGATGGTTTTGAGCGATTTTCCGTACAAAACCGCAATCAATGGGTGGGTGCAGGCACACGATTTATGACCTCTTTAGCGGCAGCGGAATTCACCTTTGGTAAGAATAATTTTGACAATAAATCCTATGCTGGAATGGGCATTCATGTGAACCGAGACGTTGGAGGTGATGCGCGTTTTGGGAGTAATCTTTTCGGGGCATCCCTGAGCGGTCATTTGTTAACCTCAAAACAGTCCAAGTTTTCAGCGGGTATTCAAACAGCAGTGAGTAGTCGCAGCGGAGACCTTTCGAATTTACTCTTTTTTTCCCAATGGAATGGGAGTGCGTTCGACCCTAATATTCCTACCAATGAGCCAAGTCAAATTGCCAGATTTAGCTATGTAGATGCCGGTGCAGGATTGTCATACACCTATTCTAGCAAAGGAAATCGCGTGTCACAAGAGCGTCAGCGCTATGTCAATGTCGGTATATTTGCACAGCACATTGCCCGACCCAAGTTGAGGTATAACGAAATCACCTATGACCGTCTTTATGTGAAGCTCGGTGGGCATTTAGAAACAGAGGTAAATATTGGAAACAGACTCGCGTTAGAAATGAGGACGGTCCAAATGCTCCAAGGGAAACATTACCACGGAAGGTATGGGATCATGTTGAAGTCTATTATGAAACAAGGCGCTTCGATTACCCGCTTAAAAAACGACGCATTTTTTAGTGCAGGCTTATACATGAGTTCAACAGGAACGCTCTCACCAGTCTGCGTAGTTGACTTGGGCGGAGTACAAATAGGCTTTAATTATGATTTAGAATTATCAAAATTGGGCAGGGCTTATCGAAGCTCTATTGAATTTTCTTTGTCTTATGCCTTTACTCGGTCCTCCCTTTTTAAGAGAACTAAAATTGGCTAAGCTAAATTTTCCCGAGTTAAAAACTCAAACCATACCTGCGCTTGTTCATCGTTTAATACCCTTGGCATTTTATTTTGTGCCCCTATTTTTTCTAAGGATTTCATATATCGATAAATCGATCCTTTGGGAAGGCAGGTGATTTTGGGATCCTTCAGGTTGTATTTTCGTGCAGAGTAATAATCATCATTTAAGGAGGACAACTCACGGTCGATGACCTGCATTAATTCTTCGGGGCTCACGTGCGGATCAACGGGTTCAATAAACCAATGATGAAGTTGCTGCTCTTTGTTTACAAAAATGGTAAATTCGGGTTCAATTAACCGGTGAGGCACGTTTATACGAGTTAATGCTTGATTGATGTTGTCTAATGAAAGATGCTCCCCACATAAACTTAAGAATTGTTTGATTCTTCCAGAAATAATTAGCCTGTGCTCTCGTACATCAATAAAACGCACTAAATCTCCAATCAAATACCGCCATAAGCCGGCATTCGTTGAAATGACTAAGGCATAATCGACCCCTTCCTTAACTTCACTCACGGTGAGCGCTTTATGTGCGGAGATCAATTCACCGTCTTCATTAAAAAATCTAGAATCAAATGGAATGAACTCGAAGAAGATGCCATTATTTAGCAATAGCTTCATGCCTTTTTCAAACGGAGAAGTTTGAAAAGCAAAGTACCCCTCGCTGGCTAAATAGGTGTCAAGTAAGAAAACTTCTTTGCTACAAATATTCGATAATCGTCCGACATAGGGATCCATATATACGCCTCCGTGGACGTACACCCTGAGATTTGGCCAAATATCGTGTATGCTGTTGAGTTGGTGTCGTTCAACGATTCGCTCCATGAGCATAATACACCAACTGGGAATTCCTGCAATAATACCGATGTTCCACTGTGGGGCCTTTTCTACCATGGCATTGAGCTTATCGTTCCAGTCTGGAATTGCAGAAATAGCATTTCCTGGTTTGGTTATCGGTTTAACAAGAATAGAGGTGTGTTTTTTTAAAATACCGCTTAAGTCTCCTTCGTAACGGGATCCGACTTTTTTAAGTTTGCTTGAACCCCCAACGGCAAGCCCCGAAGCACTAAAAAATTCTTCATTCAAGTCTAGGGCATGTAAGATGGCATATTGACGAATACTGCTCCGCTGAAACGAACGAATCATTTCCATACTCACGGGAATTCGCTTGCTTGGACTGCCCGTGGTCCCAGAAGACAAGGCAAAATATTTGATTTTCCCAGGCCAGGTACAATCACTTTTGCCGGAAATCGTATGGTGCAACCACTTGGTGTAAAATTCTTCGTAATCCATAATGGGAATACTGCCTTGAAACTTACTTACTGCGTTTTTACTGTTCAACAGCGATTTGAAATCGTGAAAAAATCCAAATTCAGTATGTTGCGCTTTCGTTAAAAGATCAACAAGGGTATTTAACTGATGTTGGTAACTAAGCTGTTTTCGATTAATCCGTTTGTAGCCCAGTTCTGTTGTTTTTTTTATAAGTCGCCCAATAATTTTCATAGGAGTACATGAATTACGCTAATCAGGTATAAAATCATTTAAAATTCCTTAGTTCAAAGTTATTAAATCTTGTTACTTTCCATTAACTTTGTTATAAATTATATCGTTATGAAACATAAGTCATTTACCGTTCCTCATGATTTTACCTCAGTTGCAAATGTTGCATTAGACCATGCTATTGAAACTGCAAAAAAAGCAAACACTACCATTCATATTTTACATGTAGTAGAGGACGAAGCGGAGGTTGATTCTGCCACTGATAAAATTGATGATATTATTGCATCTAAAGGTGTGGAAGGGGTTACATTAACGAATAATGTACGAATTGGGAATATCTTCAAGAGTATTTCCGAATTTGCGGTTGAACATCAATCAGAATTGATTTTTATGGGTACCCATGGCGCACATGGATGGCAACATATTACGGGAAGTTATGCCCTACGTGTTGTAACCAGCTCTCAGGTTCCGTTTGTAATTGTTCAGGACAAGGCGGTTAAAGAGGGAGGATATAAATCTATTGTTGTTCCCTTGGACCTACACATTCAGACGCGTCAAAAACTTTCAACGGTTGCTAAATTAGCCGAGTATTTCGGTTCGAAAGTTCATATTGCACTACCAGACGAATCAGATCTAGATCTTCAAGCGCAGCTTGAAGCCCATAAATCGGTATGTGAAGTGTATTTAAAGGAACGGAACATTGAAATGGATACAAAAATACTTCCTCATGGAGATTTTGACAGAGAGGTGGTTAAATATGCGAGCCTGATCAATGCCGATTTAATCTCAATCATGAATCTTAATCGCAGCAATATTTTTAGCGTATTCAATGCAAAACACGAGCAATATATTATCACAAACGATGCATTGATTCCTACTTTAATACTCAATCCGGTAGAGGTTCAAGAAATTTATGGACATTGGTTTACCTAATACCATGTCAAAAATCATTACGCTAAACGAGTTTATCCTGCTGAATCAGCAGGATTTTCCTTTTGCAACGGGCGAGTTAACCGCCATCCTCAATGACATAGCCCTAGCCTCAAAACTTATAAGCCGCGACGTCCGAATGGCGGGCTTGGCAGATCACATTCTTGGGGCCCAAGGAAACATAAACGTGCAGGGAGAAGCGCAGCAAAAATTAGATGTTGTTGCTGATGATGCCTTTATTAAAGCCTTTTCGGCAAGTGGCGTTATTTGCGGCATTGCGTCCGAAGAAAATGATGACTTTGTTGCCTTTGATTCTGAAGCGGCAAAACACGGTAAGTATGTTGTGCTGTTTGACCCGCTCGACGGTTCAAGTAACATTGATGTAAACGTATCCATTGGAACCATTTTTTCTATCTACAGAAGAGTTTCAGAAGTAGGGGGTCCAGCAACCCTTGAAGACATGCTTCAACCGGGTACCGAACAAGTAGCTGCAGGGTATGTGCTTTATGGCTCCTCTACCATGTTGGTTTATACCACTGGAAAAGGCGTTCATGGATTTACACTCGACCCCTCGATTGGTGAATATTGTCTTTCGCACCCTTCCATGCAGATGCCGGAAAACGGCCGTTTATATGCCATGAATGAAGGAAACATTAACGAGTGTGACCCCGGTTTGGTCAAGTATATTCAGTATTGTCAAAGCAGAGAAAATCAAACTGGAATGCCGTATTCGGGAAGATACATTGGTTCCTTAGTGGCCGATTTTCATAGAAACCTAATTAAAGGTGGGATTTATATCTATCCAGCGGTTGATGCTTCCCCTGAAGGCAGGCTCCGCTTACTATATGAGTGTAATCCCTTAGCCTTTCTGGCTGAACAAGCCGGAGGCTTAGCGACCACCGGAAAAACGCGAATTATGGACATCGTTCCAACAGCACTACATCAGCGCGTACCGTACTTCGTTGGCTCCAAACTTATGGTAGAAAAAGCCATGTCTTTTTTGAAATAATTCGCATTCTTTTTCTTTTGATTGCCTACCTTTGAGCCCCGCATGGAAAACCGCTCGGCGCTTTCGATTGTACAGCAATCTCCAGAAATTTCAACAACGCTAAACCTTTTGCGTACTGGAGAAAAAGCACTCCAATGGGAAGGATTAGTTGGCTCATCATTAGCGTTTTATGCAGTCGCTACCGCCCAAGTCAAAGGGGGAAAACACTTGTTTGTACTTGAAAACAAAGAAGCCGCGGCTTATTTCTTGAATGATTTACAAGGCATTTGTGGTGATCAAGAGAAGGCCTTGTTTTTTCCTGCATCCATGAAAAACCCCTACCAATTAGAGGATACAGACAATGCGAATGTAGTATACCGCGCAGAAGTATTGGAGCGCATGAACTCCGATAAAAAAGTGCTCATTGTCACCTATCCGGAAGCCTTATTCGAGAAAGTGCCTACCCAACGAAAACTGGTGAATCACACCATGAAAATCGAGGTCGGAAAGGAATACACGGTGGATTTTTTAAATGAATTACTCTTAGAATATGGGTTTGACCGCGTAGACTTTGTTTACCATCCCGGACAATTTGCCATTCGTGGAGGAATTTTAGATGTATTTTCATTTTCTGCCGACCATCCGTTTCGAATAGAGTTCTTTGGCGATGAGGTTGAAACGATCAGAGGATTTGACCCAACCACCCAGCTTTCGCAAGCAAACTATAAGTTTTTCAATGTGATTCCAAATGTGCAATCAACCCACTTATTAGCGGAAGTTTCTGATTTATTCTCCTACCTTGGAAGTGATGCGATGTGCTGGATTCATAACGTGGAAGTCTTTGAAGACACCATATCCAACATGTTTGATAAGGCAAAGACAATGTTCACAAAATCAAGCAGCACAATCCCTTTAACACCTCCCGAGGTCTTATTTTTAGACAACGTTCAGTTACATGATTCATTATCTAAAATACCCATCATCCATTGGGGCAAGGCAGTCAACAAGAACCTTACAGAAGTAATAACATTTAAATCGATTGCCCAGCCTGCATTCAATAAGAACTTCGACCTCCTTAGAAAAGACCTTACCCAATATGCAACGGAGGGATATAGCCTTCATTTTTTTTCTAACCAGCCCCGTCAACTCGAACGCTTAGAACAAATTTTTGAAGATACAGGCGATGGAATCCCGATTATTCGAAATCATTTTGCCTTGCATGAAGGGTTTATTCTTCCTGCGCAAAAACTACTGTGTTATACAGACCATCAAGTGTTTGAACGGTACCACCGCTTTCAATTGAAAGAAGGATTTCGTCAAGCCAGTCAAGCGCTTACCCTAAAGGAATTGTATAACCTTCAAAAAGGAGATTATGTGACCCACATCGATCACGGGGTGGGGATGTTCTCCGGCCTTGAAACCATTGATGTGAATGGCAAACCCCAAGAAGCCGTTCGTTTAGTGTATAAAGACGGAGATGTCTTGTATGTAGGAATTCACTCGTTGCATCGCATATCAAAGTTTACAGGCAAGGAAGGATCGATTCCAAAAGTTAATAAACTAGGAACGCAAGCTTGGGCCACCTTGAAGAATAAGACCAAGAAGAAGATAAAGGAATTGGCCTATGACTTGATTCAGTTGTACGCGACCCGTAAGGCCCAACCCGGGTTTTCCTTTTCTCCAGATACCTACTTGCAAAATGAGTTGGAAGCCTCCTTCATGTATGAAGACACGCAAGATCAATTTAAGGCAACCCAAGACGTAAAAAAAGACATGGAATCTGCCTTACCAATGGATCGCTTGGTCTGTGGCGATGTGGGCTTTGGAAAAACAGAGGTCGCGGTGCGGGCCGCATTCAAAGCGGTGTGCGATAGTAAACAAGTGGCCGTATTAGTTCCAACGACTATTCTTTCCATGCAGCACGTTCGATCATTCAAAGAGCGCTTAAAAGAATTCCCCTGCACGGTGGATTATATCAATCGCTTTAAGTCGGCAAAGGATACCATCGAGACCCTCCAGCGTCTGAAAGATGGAAAAATTGATATTCTTATTGGAACGCATGCGATTGTTGCAGGTAAGGTCAAATTTAAGGACCTCGGACTCATGATCATCGACGAGGAACAAAAGTTTGGTGTTGCAGTTAAGGATAAATTAAAAACGATTCGGGCCACCGTAGATACCTTAACCTTAACGGCTACCCCAATCCCAAGAACGTTGCAGTTTTCCTTGATGGGCGCACGTGATTTAAGCATCATTAACACGCCTCCTCCGAACCGCCAGCCGGTCCTTACAGAAATTATTTCCTTCGACGAAGAAATTATTCGAGATGCTATTTCTTACGAAGTAAGTAGGGGAGGGCAAGTGTTTTTTGTGAATAATCGGGTATCTAACTTGATGGAGATTTCGGGCTTATTACAGCGCTTATGCCCAGGCTTACGGGTGGGGATAGGTCACGGCCAAATGGATGGAGAAAAGTTAGAGAAAGTCATGATGGACTTCATGGAAGGTCATTTTGACGTACTCTTGGCAACCACGATTATTGAGTCAGGAATTGACATTTCTAATGCCAATACCATCATCATCAATGAAGCGCATCAATTTGGCTTAAGTGATTTACATCAATTGCGCGGTCGGGTTGGACGAAGTAATAAAAAAGGGTTCTGTTATCTGATTGCACCACGTTTTAGTGTATTAAATTCAGAAGCAAGAAAACGCTTAGAAGCCTTGGTGCAGTTTTCGGATTTAGGCAGCGGGTTTAACATTGCCATGAAGGATTTGGATATTCGAGGCGCTGGAAATATGCTTGGTGGTGAACAGAGCGGATTTATCTCTGAAATAGGCTTTGAAATGTATCAGAAAATACTCAATGAAGCACTTCAAGAACTGCGAGAAACAGAATTTAAAACCCTGTTCGATGAACGAACTACGGATAATTTTAATGGCTTTGTGAACGAGTGTGTGTTTGAATCAGATTTTGAAGTCCGTCTGCCAGATACCTATGTAAATAATGTCGCGGAACGCTTGAGTTTATACCAAGCCCTGGATAATTTAAAAACCGAAGCCGACCTAGAGAATTTCAGAAAGGAGCTTATTGATCGGTTTGGTCCGATTCCAAGAGCAGGAAAAGAACTCTTGTTTTCATTTCAATTGCGATGGTTAGCGCAAGAATTGGGCATGGAGCGCTTAGTGGTGAAATCTGGAAAACTCGTGGCGTCTTTTATTTCTAATCCGCAATCCCCGTTTTATGAAACCGAGGCCTTTACGCTGCTACTGTATCGAATCAATGCCATGGGCAAGGGGTATCGACTCGTTCAAAAGGACGATAAACTTCGCTTGGTGATTGAGCCCATTCTTCACATTAAGGATGCGTTTGAAAAACTTCAGGCCTTGAAGGGGGAGCGTTAACGCGATTCGTCTGCGATCTTTCATTAAATTTACAATAGAAAAACGAAGAGCTAATGCAAACATTTCAAAATTATATTTTAGGCCAATGGGTAAGTGGCGATGGCGTTGAAACAGAGCAATTCCATGCCATAACGGGCGCAAAGATCGGTGAAGTTTCAAGTGCTGGAATTGATTTTTCTGAGGTATTAAACTACGGCAGAACAGTAGGAGGTCATCCCCTTCGAAAAATGACCTTTCAAGAACGTGGCCGGATGCTAAAAGCACTTGCGCTCTATTTAATGGAACGCAAAGAAAAATACTATGAGTTTAGTGCCCTGACTGGCGCCACGCGCATTGATTCTTGGATAGATATTGAGGGAGGAATTGGGAATTTGTTTGCCAATGCGTCGTTAAGACGACAATTCCCGGATTTACCTTACTATGTAGATGGGGTAGCCGCACCCTTATCTAAAAACGGGACCTTTATCGGGCATCACATCATGTTACCGAAGCAAGGGGTAGC
>DBCM01000078.1:0-4924 GCA_002293045.1 Flavobacteriales bacterium UBA958
AGGTTAATCACCTTATCCCCGATTCGTGTGGCTACAAAAGGCTCATCTTGTACCAAAAAACCCACACCGAAGGGAATGTTCTGAATGGGAAAATCGGAATCTTCGCTGACATGTATCCAAGAAACTAAATCCGGATTATTTGCTGCAATCATAAGGCTTGAAATAAGAAATTAATACGTTATTAAAAAAGGATTATACATTAAATCGGAAGTGCATCACATCACCGTCGGATACTATGTATTCTTTTCCTTCTACTTTAAATTTGCCCGCCTCTTTTACTGCGGCCTCTGATCCGTAGCGAACAAAATCATCGTATTTCATGACTTCGGCACGAATAAACCCTTTTTCAAAATCGGTGTGAATCACACCCGCCGCTTGTGGTGCCGTAGACCCTTTGTAAATGGTCCACGCACGTACTTCCTTTACCCCTGCAGTGAAATAGGTTTGCAGATTGAGTAAGGCATAGGCAGAACGAATCAATCGATTTACCCCTGGCTCGTCAAGGCCAAGCTCATCCAAAAACATTTTGCGTTCTTCATAGGTTTCTAGTTCGGTAATGTCAGCTTCAATTTTAGCTCCGATGATGAGCACTTCAGCGTTCTCATTAGCCACTGCGGCGCGCACTTGGTCCACATAGGCGTTCCCGGTTAAAACAGAGGCTTCGTCTACGTTGCATACATACATGACCGGCTTGGAGGTAATCAAATTAAATCGCTTAATCACTTCCATATCCGTATCATCAAACCCCAAGCCTCTCACAGAAATGCTTTGTTCGAGTCCTTCCTTAATTTTAAGTGCCAATTCATTTTCTTTCACGGCCTCTTTATCACCAGACTTAATTACTCGGGCTAAACTTTGGATTTTCTTCTCAATCGTTTCTAAGTCTTTCAACTGAAGTTCAATATCAATAATTTCCTTATCTCGAATTGGGTTTACGCTGCCATCCACGTGCACAATATTTCCATCATCAAAACAACGAAGCACATGAAGAATGGCATCTGTCTCTCTAATATTTGCTAAAAATTGATTTCCGAGTCCTTCCCCTTTTGACGCACCTTTTACTAAACCGGCAATATCCACAATTTCCATCGTCGCAGGAACCACGCGTTCTGGATTCACCATCGTTTCTAATTTCTCCAAGCGTGGATCAGGTACCGAGGTAGTCCCGATATTCGGCTCAATCGTACAAAACGGAAAATTCGCCGATTGGGCTTTTGCATTCGATAAACAATTAAACAAGGTTGATTTCCCTACATTAGGAAGCCCTACAATTCCACACTTCAATGACATAATAACACAATTTTGACAACTTGCATTGTCAGGGTTGATAAAATATATATAATATTACGCAAAATTAAGAAAATAACGTGGTAACTCAACACATCAGGCCCCTACTAAACTGCTTATTCATGCTATTTATTAGCACCCACGCATTTAGTCAAAGTGATAGTATTTTTATTCGGAAAATTTACGACGAGGCCTTACTTCGGGGACATGCCTATGAAGATTTGCGCTCACTCTGTAAGGATATCGGACCGCGGCTCTCGGGGAGCTCAGAGGCAGCGATGTCCATTCGCTGGTCAGAACAGAAAATGCGTTCTTACGGTTTTGATCGTGTTTATTTGGAACCCATAATGGTGCCCCATTGGGAACGTGGCAACCCGGAAGCCGCATGGATTACGCATCCAAACGGAATGCTTGAAAAAATAAACATTTGTGCCCTCGGGGGGTCTGTTTCCACCCAAGGGATGATGGAAGGAACCTTGGTTATTTTTAACGCATTATCAGACCTCATTAAGGCAAAACCTAAGGAGGTGTCAGGAAAAATTGTGTTCATCAATCAACCCATGAATGCTGCTGAAATACAAACCTTCAAAGCGTATGGCGCATGTTATCCAATTCGAGGAAACGGTGCCATAGAGGCCTCTAAACTTGGTGCTAAAGCAGTACTTATTCGTTCGCTCGGCTTGCCGAATGATGACTTTCCACATACGGGAAGTATGCGTTATGAGGACAGCATTAAAAAAATACCTGCCGCTGCGCTTTCAACACATGATGCTGAACGTATAGCCAACCTTTTGACCTCTGGAGTCTCTTTATCGTTTTCGATGGAGATGGATTGTCGTAATTTCCCAGATGAGCCCTCATTTAATGTGGTCGGAGAATTATTGGGAAGCAAATTTCCCAATGAGGTCATTACCATCGGTGGCCATTTAGACTCTTGGGACCAAGGCGAGGGAGCGCACGATGATGGTGCAGGGGTAATTCACTGCATGGAAGCCTTAAGAATATTAAAAACTCTAGGATATAAGCCCAAACATACCCTGCGTGTTGTGTTTTTTATGAATGAAGAAAATGGGAACATGGGAGGGAAAAGTTATGCAAAATGGGTAAAAGAAAAGAAGGAAACGCATCTTGCAGCACTCGAGAGTGATCGGGGCGGTTTTACCCCAAGGGGATTTGGTTGCGATGCTTCCGACTCGATATTTACTAAGTTTCAAGCCCTCGCGCCTTTGTTTGAACCCTACGATTTACACCTGTGGGAACGCGGTGGCGGCGGTGTGGATATTGGTCCGTTGAAAGAAAAGTTTACAGACATCGCTTTGTTTGGGTTTGTTCCTGACGGTCAACGCTACTTCGATGTGCATCATGCGGAAAGCGACGTATTTGAAACGGTAAACAAGCGCGAATTAGAACTGGGCGCGGCAGCCATTGCATCCCTGGTATTCCTGATGGATACGGTATTATTTTAATGTAAATTCAGTATTTAGTCGAAGATCGAAAACTGGCAGCGACAAGTCTAAACCCCTTTTTTTACTGCTTTAAATCTCCTGATTTAAGTGCTTTAACTGACGGACATTGCTCGTATTCCGCTTCAAAATCCTTCAATTCCTCCGGCGTCATTTCACTCGTCATGGCGTTGCATTGTTTGAATACTTTTTGATATTTCTTGTTTGCAAGGATGCGCATTTTTTTAATGGGATCCGACGTTTTATTAATTTCTTTCACCGCATTCACATGAGCATCTGCGCACTCGCAAACTTTTGATTTGCAGGATACCACAACAAGGGATAAAAATACCCCTAATAACATCGTTCTCATAAACTTACTTAAGCGGTGTTAATTGGTCAGCGGCAGATTGCGAAATCGCACTTTTCTCCACACGGATTTTGGTTCCTTCGGATGAAATAAGGACTGTGGACTCGGCAATTTCTAGAATTTTACCGTGCACACCACCGATGGTTACTACTTTATCGCCGGGCTTCATCGCTTCGCGAAACTTCTTAAGTTCTTTTTGTTTTTTAGCTTGCGGTCGTATCATGAACAAATAGAAAATTGCAATCATTGCAACGATCATGATCAACGAACTCATAGAATTTCCTGCACCCATCTTATTTAATTTTAGCTTTGATTATCAACACTTTAGTAGACGGTGTTGTATTCGTCATTATGGTAACTGATTTAGTAACTTCTTTCGAAGAAACATTTGCTGTATTTACTTTTGCGATGATCTTGGTTGATGCTCCCGGCTGGATTGGCTTTGAGGGTTTATCCGCCACGGTGCACGAACACGAAGGACGAACCTCACCAAACACCAAAGGGTGATCCCCGGTATTTTTCACAGTAAAGACTGCTCGAATCACTTCTCCCTTAACAACCGTACCCGCATCGTAAACTTCGTTTACTTCAAGGCTTGTTTTTTTTCCAATTTCCACTGAATCTCCTTCACTCGAACACGAGAAAACAAGGGGCATAACCAATAAAATAAGTAACTTTTTCATAGTGTTTAATCTAATAATCCTCTTCCTGTTTTTATCATTCGTTTTTCTGACTTGAATTTTTCAATAATTTTATCTAAAATTCCATTGATAAAGATATTACTTTTTGGAGTACTGTAGAACTTAGAAATCTCAATGTATTCATTCAAAGTAACTTTCGCAGGAATGCTCTGAAAAAATAAAAGTTCGGTCATACCCATTTTCAGGAGAACCATATCCATTTTAGCAATACGTTCTGTCTCCCAGTTATCCACCATATCTGTAATCAGCGCATCATATTCTACATTATTCTGAATAGTTTTTCGCAGTAAATCATGTACAAAGGTAGATTCATCGGCTGGATCTTTATAAAGCGGAAGGGGCGAAAAATCCTCTCCAGGCTTCATAGATTTGATCGTTTTTAGCACCATGGAACAGCATAAATCTAAATCATCCATCCAATAAATGCTCTTTTCATCGAAGAAATTGTATAACCATGGAGAATTTGCTACGGAGTCCTTAAACAATTGCAATACAAATGCTCGGTCCACCTCATAGCCGCTTTCCTCATTGCTCATGTATAATACGTAGGCCTCAGATTCCAGAATCGAATTGAACATTTTCCGAAACATCTCTTGAGACTCCGCGCCCAACCAATTTACCTTTCTTTTTTTGGCAATCTCATTTAATTCTTCAGCATTCGAAAGTTGATTAATCAAATGATTATCCACAAAACGCATGTTTGGATTTAAATCTTCGGCACTTGGACGCAATTTTTTCTTTCGGTCCTCCATTTTATTTTCTGCAGCACGAACCAATTGATCAAAGGTGAGCAACAGGTATAAATACATGTCGTACATCCGATCCAAAGAAACGTTAAGTTCCCGGTCTGTTTTAATAAAATCCTGTTCGTTACTTTGAAAATGTGCATAAAGCAACTGTAACACTTTAATCCGTAAATGCCTGCGATTCAACATGTTTTATAAATTCAACCCTCCATTACGCTCAATACGTTCTTCAGCCATTCGGTTTGCAATTTGATAGGTAGGAATTCCTTCATTTTTTGATCGTTCCAAAATTTGGTAAATCGTTTGATAAATTTCTCCAGCTTTTTGATGCGACCATTCCAAACTCAATCCCGATACTTCAGAAAAACAATTAATCAC
>DBCM01000078.1:5066-9272 GCA_002293045.1 Flavobacteriales bacterium UBA958
GGTATCGTCATTCACCGTTGCTCCCAATGCACAAGGCGCGTAGATGTCCATTGGCACATCATAAATTTCCTGCGGCGCTACCACTGAAGCCCCATAAGTTTCTGCCACTTTTTTCAAGGTTTCTTCATGAATGTCGGTGATAAAAATCTTTGCACCCTCCGCGGCTAAATGTTTTACTAAATATTGACCAACATGTCCTACGCCCTGCACGGCCACAGTTTTTCCGTTCAGGCTATCTGTACCAAATTGCATTTTCGTACATGCCTTCATACCCATATAAACACCGTAAGCCGTTACCGGAGATGGATCCCCGCTTTTACCCGGTAAACCCACCACATGATTTGTTTCCTTGCTTACATGCACCATGTCATCCGGAGAAATACCCACATCCTCTGCCGTAATATATTTTCCCGCTAATCCGTTGACAAACTGACCAAATCTCCGAAACAACGCTTCTGATTTCATCGTTCGCGCGTCTCCGATGATGACCGCCTTCCCTCCACCTAAGTCCAAACCAGAAATTGAATTTTTGTAGGTCATTCCGCGAGAAAGCCGCAAGACATCATGCAGTGCATCCGCCTCATTATCATACTTCCACATGCGCGTTCCACCCAGGGCTGGTCCGAGCACTGTATTGTGAACCGCGATAATGGCTTTTAACCCTGTTTTTGCATCGTTACAAAAAAGAACCTGTTCGTGACCCATTTTGGTTAATTGAACCAAGATTCCATCAACGGTGTTTGTTGTTGAAATGATGTTGCTTGTATTCATGCCTTTAATTTGAATAAGAATCGTACATTAAAATAGTACCTTTGTACCGGTTTGGACGGCAAAAATAGAAAATAAATCCCATGAAGTCTCTACGGAGTTTGAACAAATATTTCATCAAGTACAAATGGAGATTCCTCTTTGGAATTCTTTTTACGGTGATTAGCAATTACTTTGCAGTAAAAATGCCTAAATACGTTCAGGTCTCCATTGATGGATTGCAAAAAACTGGCGTTAGCACGCAGTTAGAAGATGCCTTGTGGCTGTCCTTTAAGATTGGGGGCTTATATTTATTGCTTTCTGCCACCAAAGGTTTTTTCTTGTTTTTGATGCGTCAAACAATCATTGTCATGTCACGATGGATTGAGTTTGATTTAAAACAGGCCATTTACACACACTACCAAACCTTAGATGCTGACTTTTACAAACGCAATCGAATTGGGGATTTGATGAACCGAATTTCTGAGGATGTAGGTCAAGTTCGTATGTATTTAGGGCCTGGAGTCATGTATTCGATTAACCTAACGGTGTTGACCGTATTGAGCTTATATCAAATGGCACAAATCAGCACTACCCTAACCTTGTTTGCGCTTATTCCACTGCCTTTGATGTCCTACATCATCTATAAAGTTTCCAACAAAATTAATCTTGCCAGTAAGCATGTTCAGGAAGAACAATCGAAGATTTCTACGTTGGCACAAGAAACATTTTCAGGGATTCGCTTGATTAAAGCCTACAATCAATTTGGTCCAATGAGCAATCGAATGGAAAATGCGGCGAATGAGTACAAAGAAAAAAGTATGCGCCTAATACTCATTAATGCGCTTTTTATGCCAAGCATCATGTTATTAATTGGATTAAGTACGCTTATCGTAATCTATGTTGGCGGGATGCTTACTGCAACACATCAAATTAGCCTGGGCGGAATCGTGGCCTTTATTTTCTATGTCAATAACTTAACGTGGCCGTTTGTATCCATTGGATGGGTTACCTCAATCATTCAGCGCGCAGAAGCATCACAACAACGGATCAATGAATTTCTTGATACGAAACCAACCATTTCAAACCCAAGCAATGAACCCTTTGAATTAGAGGGAGATATTGTATTTAACAAAGTAAGTTTTACCTATTCAAATACCGGAATCAGAGCCCTTAACAACCTAAGCTTTACGATTAATCCTGGACAACACCTTGGCATTTTAGGGAAAACAGGCAGTGGTAAGTCGAGTGTTCTTCAATTATTAGGACGGCAATTTGACCCCAACTCGGGCACAATTCACATTAACGGTCAGGCCCTTGACAGCATTAACCTCCAAGATTACCGTTCTCAAATGGCTGTTGTTCCACAGGAGGTATTTTTATTTTCTGACACCATCCGAAATAACGTAGCATTTGGGGCGCATGATGCAGTATCTGATGATGCAATCATTGCGGTGTTGAAAAAAGCACATGTATGGCATAACATCGAGGAGTTTCCGGAAAAGCTCGATACCCCACTCGGTGAATTGGGTGTGAACCTCAGTGGGGGACAGAAACAACGCATTAGCATTGCACGGGCACTCATTCGAAACCCTAAACTCCTAGTACTAGACGATTGTCTTTCCGCGGTAGATACTGAAACAGAAGAAATTATCTTGAATGAACTTCGTGCGTTGCCTCAAAAACCCAGCATTGTCTTTGTAAGTCACCGAATTTCTACCCTGCGAAATTGCGAGCAAATTCTAGTTTTGGACGAGGGGGAAATTATTGAGATGGGAAGTCCGGAAGACCTGATGAAACAAAAAGGTGTCTACTACGAAACCTATCTCCAGCAACTTAACGAAGATCAAGCCACGAACGGATGAAGCGGATTGGATTAATCTCCGACACCCATGGTTATTTGGGTAAAGATGTTTGTTCCTACCTTTCTGATGTCGATGAAATTTGGCACGCTGGTGATATTGGAACCTTGGCGGTGCTGGATAAAATCCGTGAATTGAAACCCTGCCGTGTAGTGTATGGAAATATCGATGGTGCCTCACTCAGAAATGAAACCAAGGCATTGGAGTGCTTTGAAGTTGAAGGCCTCAAAGTATGTATGACACACATCGCTGGTCGTCCCGAAAAATTAGCCGATTCGATTAAAGAACTTTTAGCAATTGAGAAACCAGGAGTGTTCATTTGTGGGCATTCTCACATCACCTTGGTCAAATATGTGAAAGAACGAAATGTCTTATGGATGAATCCCGGCGCATGTGGGATTAAAGGGTTCCACAAAGCCCGAACCATACTTAGATTTACAATTGAAATGGGAAAGTGTAAAGACTTGGAATTGATTGAGTTAAATCGTTACCCTTCCCAGGAAGACAACCAAGCATCCACCGGATAGGATTGCTGTTCGCCCGATTCCATATGCTTTAAGATGACGATGCCTTTTTGACGTTCTTCTTCCCCATAAAACAACACCCACTTTGCGGCTTTTTCGTTCGCATACTTCAGCTGCTTTTGCAATTTCGCCTGTGATGGATAAACTTCTGCAACCTTACCCAAATCTCGAACGGAATTCGCCCAAATGGCGCATTGATCAGCATCAGTTTCTGAAAAATTCAAGAACAACAAGTCAGGACCACTGCGTAAATCACTCGGAAACAACTCGAGGGTTTCCATAATGTCATAAATTCGATCTGCTCCAAAAGAGATCCCTACTCCAGACAAGCCTTTAACTCCGAAAAGCCCCGTTAAATCATCATACCTCCCACCACCACAAATACTTCCCATCACTACCTCATGCGCTTTAACCTCAATTATGGCTCCTGTGTAATAATTTAAGCCACGCGCCAAGGTTACATCCAATTCTAGGTGTCCTTTTAACAACGGATGATCCTTAAATTTACTTTGAATATAGCTCAATTCTTCCAATCCTTTCATCCCGATTTCACTCTGCGATAGAAATACAGACAAGAAGGAAATCCGTTCCTCAAAAGTACCTTTTAGCTGAAACAAGGGTTTGATTGAATCGATTACGGACCCTTCAAATCCTTTTGACAGCAACTCGTTGATTACCCCATCCTCACCAATTTTGTCCAATTTATCGAGGGCTACGGTTAGGTGAATCAGGTGCTCCGAAGCGTTGCACACTTCAGCAATACCACTCAAAACTTTTCTGTTGTTCAATTTAATGGTAAACCCAGGTAATTTTAGCGAAGTTAGGACTTGATCGATCACTTGAATAAGTTCGACTTCGTTCCGCAACGAATCACTTCCCACAACATCCCCATCGCATTGGTAAAACTCTTGGTACCTCCCGTGCTGAGGACGATCTGCTCTCCAAACGGGTTGAATTTGATAGCGTTTAAACGGAAAACTAAGTTCATGCTGATGCTGTACCACAAAGCGAGCAAAGGGTACGGTTAAATCATAGCGCAGTGCTTTTTCAGACAATGAATTCGCAAAACGAGG
>DBCM01000017.1 GCA_002293045.1 Flavobacteriales bacterium UBA958
CATTCTCAAATCCCAAAAGTTGCATCACCGCGATATTCCAGCTGGGGTGATATTTTACGTTGGGTGTTGCAAGAAAATTATCCTGGAGAATTCCCATACACCGCCGGTTTATTTCCCTTTAAGCGCGAAGGAGAAGACCCAACACGCATGTTCGCAGGGGAAGGAGGACCAGAACGCACCAACAAACGATTCCATTATGTGAGTTTAGGCATGCCAGCAAAACGCTTATCTACGGCCTTTGACTCGGTAACACTGTACGGAAATGACCCTGCAGTTCGTCCTGATATTTATGGGAAAATTGGAAATTCAGGGGTATCCATCTGCTGTTTAGACGATGCTAAAAAACTGTACTCTGGGTTTGACCTAAGCCATCCTGCTACCTCAGTGTCTATGACGATAAATGGTCCTGCTCCTATGCTTCTCGGATTTTTCATGAATGCTGCGATTGATCAGAACTGCGAAAAGTACATCCGGGCAAATGACTTAGTAACAGAGGTTGAGGCGAAGATTGCTTCAATTTATCAAGGTAAAGGTACCGAACGACCGCGATACCAAGGTGAACTTCCGGAAGGAAATGACGGCTTAGGCTTGATGCTTCTCGGGGTTACAGGAGACCAAGTCTTACCGGCCGACGTTTATGCCCAAATAAAGGCAGACACCTTGAAGCAAGTACGGGGCACCGTACAAGCAGATATTTTGAAAGAAGATCAAGCACAAAATACCTGTATTTTCTCCACTGAATTTGCGCTCCGGTTGATGGGTGATGTCCAATCGTATTTCATTGATCATGCCGTTCGTAACTTTTATTCCGTTTCGATCTCCGGGTATCACATTGCTGAGGCTGGCGCGAATCCGATTACTCAGTTGGCTTTTACCTTAGCTAATGGCTTTACGTATGTGGAATACTATTTAAGTCGAGGAATGGACATCAACGATTTTGGTCCCAACCTGTCGTTTTTCTTCTCGAATGGAATCGACCCTGAGTATGCGGTGATTGGAAGAGTTGCACGTAGAATTTGGGCAAAAGCCTTGGCAAAAAAATACGGTGCAAATGCCAGAGCGCAAATGTTGAAATACCACATTCAAACCTCTGGACGATCGCTGCATGCACAAGAAATTGATTTCAACGATATTCGTACGACCCTGCAGGCATTGTACGCCATTTACGATAATTGTAATTCTCTACATACCAATGCCTATGATGAGGCGATTACCACTCCGACAGAAGAATCCGTACGCAGAGCCATGGCAATACAGCTCATCATCAACCGTGAATTAGGCCTAGCGAAAAACGAAAATCCACTGCAAGGATCATTTATTATTGATGAATTAACCGAGTTGGTAGAAGAGGCTGTGCTTACCGAATTTGACCGAATCACGGAGCGCGGTGGCGTTTTAGGTGCCATGGAAACCATGTATCAACGGTCTAAAATTCAGGAAGAATCGCTGTATTATGAAACCTTGAAACATACCGGTGAATTTCCGATCATTGGTGTAAATACCTTTTTAAGTTCTAAAGGATCTCCAACGGTTTTGCCGAAAGAAGTGATTCGAGCAACGGAGGAGGAAAAACAATATCAAATTCACATGTTGGAAGAATTACATCGAACCTACGGTGAAACTGCACAGGGCCACATTAGAAAGGTACAAGAAGCGGCCATCAACAACCGCAACATGTTTGAACAATTAATGGAAGCTTGTAAACACGCATCGCTGGGACAGATTACCGAGGCATTGTTTGAGGTTGGGGGACAATATCGAAGAAATATGTAGGGGTTGAAAGGCGCTCAACACCGAACAACATATTCGACCCCGCTGGGGTCCCTTGATTACCACCTCACCAGAGTAATAATGTACGATTCCGATGGAATCGGATTAGCAAGAATTCGCTGCGTTCTGAGCACCCTTCGATACGTCCTTAGGACTACTCAGGGTGCTGGAAATATAAAAAAAACATACTTATCTCAACGTTCCAACGGGAAAGTCAAAACTACCTCTGATTCCGGAGGAATCAAACATGTTACCTCAAACACTGACCAAAAATAACTCGACCCCAGCGGGGTCGCACAAAACACAAAAAGATATTCGACCCCGCTGGGGTCGCTTGATTACCACATCCCTTGAACAAGAATATGCGATTCTGATGGAATCGGATAAGAAAGATTGTGCTGCGTTCTGAGCACCCTGAGTAGTCCGCAGGACGTATCGAAGGGTGCGGTATAAAAGTAAAGGAAACCATTTTACCATTCCCGGTCTGAGACCAACACCGTTCCTTTGAAATGGGCGACTAATTCGTTGGATTGATTCGTTACCTCAACTGCATATATCCCCACTTTGCGGTTTCGCGAAAGCGTAGTACAAGTAGCCGTTAATTCATCCCCTACCCGTACTTTTTTGATGTGCGATATCGCCGTTTCAATACTCACACATTGCATTCCATGTGCATTCGAAGCAAAGGCCATGGCGGAATCCGCGAGTGCATAGGTAATTCCTCCGTGGGCTATATTAAACCCGTTCACCATGTGTTCCAGAACCTTCATTTTAAGTACGCAGTTCCCTGCCTCAAGAAACGTTACATGCATTCCCAGCGCCTTACTGTAGGCGTCTCCCCTGAGCATCATTCCTACAATTTCATCGGGTGTTTTCATTACAGGGACGAAAATGCGAAGGTTTCAGCCAAACGCACACCTTTCTCTGTATGCTGAAGCGTGCAGCACTCATTAACGCTATCGTGCTCTAAAAACAATACAAAATTCTCTGTGGCAGCCGTATGTAAGAAGGTTCCTTTTTCTTCCAAGGTAATCAAGGGTCGCGTGTCGTATCCCATCACATAGGGCAAGGGAATGTGTCCAACACTCGGCAATAAATCAGCCATAAAGACAACGGTTTTTCCCTTGTATTTAATGTGAGGAATCATCATGCTATCGGTATGGCCATCCACGAATAACAGGTCAATGTTTGGAAAAACCTCCTTACTAAAGGAACCGGTTCGTTCTACGAATTTCAATTGGCCGCTTTCTTGAATAGGCAAAATGTTTTCAGCTAAAAAGGACGCTTTTTCCCGGGCATTGGGTTCCGTTGCCCACTGCCAATGGGCCGCATTACTCCAGTAAATGGCATGTTTAAATACGGGACGATAACCGTCTTTTTGCGAATTCCAAGCAATCGCACCCCCACAATGGTCAAAATGCAAGTGCGTAAGTATTACATCGGTAATGTCATCTTCATGAAATCCAGCCTTTCGAATCGAACCAATTAAGGAGTCGTTTCCTTGCAAATGGTAATGAGAAAAGAACTTCTCTGATTGTTTATCTCCAATGCCTGTATCAACCAGCATGAGGCGTTTACCGTCTTCAATGAGTAAACAACGTAAGGCCCATGTGCACATGTTATTGTCATCCGAAGGATTCGTTTTTTGCCACAGCGTTTTGGGCACTACCCCAAACATGGCACCCCCATCTAGTTTAAAGAGACCGGTTTCAATTACATGGATTTTCATGGCTTATTGTTTAGGATTGACAATGGCTTTTAATTGCAATACCGCAACACCAGGTGAAGTATTGGTAATGACCGATATCGTTTTATCTTGCTTACCACGTTGCAGCTTACTTGGATGAAAGGTAACTGCAATTTTATCACTTACCCCAGGAGGAATAGGGTTCTTATTCCACGTTGGCACCGTGCACCCACATGATGCTTTGACTTCATAAATCATTAGGGGTTTTTTTCCGGTATTTTTAATGGTAAACTCGGTAGTGTAATCCGCATCCACTAGTATAGTACCAAAATCATGAAGCATGCGGTCAAAACCAACCGAGCTGAGCATTTTATTGCGTTCAGCCTCTTCCTTTTTAACCTCTTCTAAGCTTGATTCCAAGGCTTGTTCATTTTCTGGATCCGCAACAATACTGGATCCGTAATCATCCTTTTTTTCTGGATTTTGACAAGCATATAATGAAAGAAAATAAAAAACAACAACTAATTTTTTCATATTCAAGGATCTAGAATAAAGATAAAAAAAATCCCGACCACTGCTGCGAATCGGGATATGTTCCTGCTCTTTAAAGAACTTTGGGAGGAAGACGGGGTTCGAACCCGCGGCCTTCGGAACCACAATCCGACGCTCTAACCTGCTGAGCTACAACCTCCATTTCAGGGGCACAAATATAAAACTTTTCTATGATTATTTGCAAGTAACCGCTCAGTATATTACGTATTATTCCTATCCGAAAATAATTCCACACCTATTTTCGTTTACTTTTGTCCTGTGAAGATTTTCAGTACCCTTATACTCGCCCTGATGGCCATGTGTTCCTTCGGACAACAGATTTCTGTTGAAGGAATGTGTATTGACAAGAAGGGAAAACCAATTTCAGAGGTTACGGTTAAAGACCTGAACCAAGGGCGTGTACTGGCAACTACAGACACCAAGGGTAAATTCTCTTTTTTAGCAGCACTTGGCGATAGCCTATCCTTAGTATTCAGTTACCAAGCCTATCAGGAAAAACGTAAAGTACTGGTCAATAAAAGTCCAGTAACCAATGTGCCAACGGTATTGTTTCAAATCCAGGTGAGTGAAACGGTCGTAGTACAACGCATTAAAGACGACCCCTTTGATCTAATTGAACTACCAAAAATAGATCTCTCGCAAATGATTTCGGTAGAAAAATACCTTACCCTAACCAAACCCGCGACCTCTAACAACGAACTTACCTCCAACTATAATGTGCGTGGAGGTAATTATGATGAGAATTTAGTGTACGTAAATGGTTTTCTGGTGTATCGCCCTTTTCTAACACGTTCCGGACAACAGGAAGGGATGAGTTTTATTCATTCAGCCTTGGTTGAAAAAGTAAAATTCTCAGCCGGTGGCTTCGATGCGCAATACGGAGATCGCTTGAGTTCTGTGCTTGACATCACCTATAAAAAGCCTACCGCGTTTAGGAGCTCGGTAGCCCTTTCCCTGCTCAGTGAAGAGGCGCATGCGGAGGGATCGCTTGGAAAAAAATTCACGTATCTTGCGGGTGCGCGCTATCGATCAAACGGCTATTTTCTAAACTCACTTCCTACCAAAGGGGCCTATAACCCTGTATTTGCAGATGGACAATTTCTTGGAGAGTACCAGCTTAATCCAAAACTTACCTGGTCGGTGTTAGGGCACTATTCTTCCAATAACTACCGCTTTGCTCCACAAACATCCAATACGGACTTTGGAACAGCCAATGAAGCTTATTCTTTTCGGATTTACTTTGATGGAAAAGAAAGCACCCGATTTCAAACAGGGATGGTGGGAACCTCACTCAACTACACCCCAAATCCAAAAACGAAACTCGGATTTTTCCTTACCGGGTTCCAATCGGATGAACGTGAATATTTTGATATCCAGGGACAATACTACATCAATGAACTCGAGACTGATCCATCCAAAGAAGAATATGGAGACTCTATTGCCGTATTAGGAATTGGAACCTTCTTAAACCATGCAAGAAATCGTTTGAATGCCCAAATTTACAATGCCTATCACGAGGGGTCCTATGTACTGAAAAAAGATTACATCGATATGTACCGAACTCGATTTGTAAGCTCCGAGCTCTTGTGGGGCGCCGGATACGAACTGGACCGCTTCGAGGATGTGTTGAGTGAATGGAAAATGATAGACTCCGCAGGGTACAGTATTCCGCAGGGAACCTCGAATGAAGTGGAGTTGTTTGAAACGATCAAGGGCAATTTAAATCTCGTAAATCACAAAGCTACTGGCTACCTTCAATGGAACTATAGCAAATCACATACCCGATTTCAGGAGCGCGTGACCGTGCAACAAAAGCAAAAAATCGACGGTAAAAAAATCGTCAAAACCTTCACCGAAACCCTCGCCGAAAGTGCCTCTAAATTCGCATTTTCCGTGGGTGCTCGAACGGGATATACGTCTGTTAATAACGAATTTTACCTCACTCCACGATTTTCAGCCACCTATTTCCCACGTGCGTACATGGTAAGAAATAACAAGGTTGTTCGTAGAAACCTGAGCTATCGCTTTGCCGCCGGAACCTATTACCAACCCCCATTCTATCGGGAATTCCGAACTTTTGATGGATCCTTAAACACCCAAGTGCAATCTCAAAAATCAGTGCATGCCGTGCTCGGCGCTGATGTCTACTTTAACATGTGGCAGCGAGAAAGTCCTTTTAAATTTTCAGGGGAAGTGTTTTACAAATATTTATGGGACGTAAATCCGTATGAAATCGAAAATGTTCGCACCCGATACTACGCAAACAATGATGCGGTTGCGTATGCCACAGGAATCGACTTTAATGTACACGGAGAATTTGTTCCTGGGATTGAATCTTTTTTCAAACTTGGGATTATGCAAACGCGCGAAAATTTGAAATACGATTCGTACCAAGAATTCTATAATGCAGCGGGAGAGAAAATTATTTTTGGATACAGTGACGACCAAGTGATCGCAGATAGTGCTACATTCTACCCCGGGTTCATTCCACGCCCAACCGATCAGTTCATAACGGTGGGAGCCTTGGTTCAAGATCAAATGCCGGGCTTCGAGAACTTTACCGTACAAATGGGACTACAATACGGCGCGCCCTTGCCATATGGGCCTCCAGGAGGAGATCGCTACAAAGATACCTTAAGAATGAAGGCATATTTTCGCGTAGACTTAGGCTTGTCTTATAACTTGGTGAGTAAACACAAAGGATGGTGGCACAGGCATGTGCCTGAATCCCTGATTTCCCTAGAAATCTTCAACTTACTCGGTGTGAATAATGTCCTTTCAAAACAATGGATCCAAGATGTGGAAGGAAAGTACTACAGCATTCCAAATTACCTGACCCAACGCCGGGTGAATCTAAAATTCATTTGCCGCTTTAATTAGCCGCAAAAAGAAATTTATTTGGAGAAACTAATTGAGTTTTTACCGCATACATTACTATACCTGCGGTATTTTTTACGCCCAGCTTAAACAGAATGTTCTTACGATGGGTATTCACAGTGTGTTTACTTAAAAAGAGCATTTCAGCAATCTGATCGTTGGTGTATCCTTCAGCAATAAGGACAATGATTTCATTTTCACGCTCAGACATCAGCACCGGATCACAGGTTAAGACCCCATGATCGATATCGTCCACATCCAAATTTGCTTTATTAATGGTTTCAAGAATTTTACCACAAAAAAACTTGTTTCCTTTTGCCGTTTCAAGCACCGCATCCGAAATCTCTTGTAAATCACAGTCTTTCTTAATGTAACTCATTACCCCTCCGCGCAAGGCATCGATTAAGGTTTGTGGCGACTGGAGAAACGTTAAACCAATAAAGCTAAACCCTGGATTAATGCGCAACGCCGCTGTAACATCATTGATATCAAACCCTTGGGCTGTATAATCAATTAACACGACCGCTGCCTCTCCGTGATTGGCTATATCCACGAGTTGTCGACCGTTGTTTATTTCAACAATTTCACTCACTTCCATCAATCCAGACAGGGTCGCCTTGAGGCCTACCCGAATTAATTCATTACTATCTGCTATTATTACGCGCACTTATTTAGAATGGTTTTAAACAAGACAAAGATACTCGATGTTCTAATACACTTCAACAGACGTCAGGTTTTTTTTTAACAAGAGATTCACAGCGCTGTCAAAGGCCCCAAAAATATCAGTTATCTTTGTTGCATGATTACCAAGATTACTCGAGATGTGATGGAAGCAGCCAATGCACTCCGAGCCAATCAAGTCATTGCTATACCGACGGAAACAGTATATGGATTAGCGGCAAATGGCCTTTGTATTCCTGCGATTTCTGAAATATTCAGGGTTAAGAAACGTCCTACAAGTAATCCCTTAATCTTACACTTTGCCCATTTAAAAGACGCTACCCCATATATTCAAGAATTTAACCAAGAACTGAAACGCCTCTACGATCTTTTTAGTCCAGGTCCAATCACCTTCCTCGTTCCAAAAACGGAAAAGGTACCCGTTGAAATTACGAGTGGTTCTGCACTTGTGGCTGTGCGTTTTCCCTCCCACCCCATTTTCTCCGCCTTACTTCACGAGTTAGATTTTCCAGTTGCAGCACCCAGCGCAAACAAATACGGATCAGTAAGTCCAACGCGCGCAGAAGAAGTAATCACTCAATTAAATCATGAAATTCCATTAATCTTAGATGGGGGCTC
>DBCM01000041.1 GCA_002293045.1 Flavobacteriales bacterium UBA958
TTTTGTAGCGAGACCGAGAGTTGAACTCGGGACCTTAGGGTTATGAATCCTACGCTCTAACCAACTGAGCTATCTCGCCATTTTTGAGAGGGCAAATATACAGATTTTTCATCTTATGCCAAGGACCTAAGGTAAGAATCTACAAATTCCATCAACTCACCAATGCGTTTTGGACTCAAATCAAAGGTAACGCCTGCCGTTTCATAGATCTCAGGTAAACTCCGTGTATAGCCCAAGGATAAGCCTGCTTTGTATTCTTCAATAGCCTTTGCTTCGTTTTCTAAGCTGTTTTTCCATACGCCGATGGCACCCAGTTGAGCGATACCGTATTCAATGTAATAAAACGGTACCTCATACAAATGCAATTGTCGCTGCCAAGAATTTGCTTGTAAATCCTCAAAACCGGTCCAATCTGTTAATCCGGTGCCAAAGCGCTTACTTAATGCGAGCCATTGCGCGCTTCGTTCTTCCATGCTGTGTGTTGGATTGGTGTAGACCCAATGCTGAAAGGCATCAATTTGGGCAATCCATGGCAATACCTTAAGAATGTCCTCCAAGTGTTCTTCACGCGCTCTGTAAAGTTCTTCAGGATTCGGATAAAATGCACTCCAGTACTTCATGCTCAGTAATTCCATTGACATCGAGGCTAATTCTGCCGCCTCCGAAGGGATGTTTTTGAATGCCGTTAAGGTTAATTCACGGTTCAAAAAACTGTGAATGGCATGCCCACCCTCATGGACCATGGTCACCAAGTCCCGATGTAAACCCACAGAATTCATGAAAATAAACGGGACGCCAATTTCATACAACGGATAGTTGTATCCTCCGGGTGCTTTGCCTTCTTTTGATTCTAAATCTAAATGCCCCATTTCCTTCATCGTATGCAAGCAGTCGCCAAAGTAGGAGTCCATTTGATTGAAGATTTCAATCGTTTTTTCAAGCATTTCATTGCCACTATTAAACGGCTTCAAGGGTTCTTTCCCATCCGGATCCACATCTAAATCCCAAGGCTTAAAGCTCGATTTACCAAGCTTCTGGAGTTTCTTCTGCTGGATTTCTTTAACCAATGGAACCACCTTCTGTGCTACAGCTTCGTGAAAATCAAAACAGGCCTCTTTGGTGTAGTCAAATCGTCCCATGCTTTGAAACATGTAGTCGCGGTAGTTGTCGAAGCCTGCATTCCCAGCTAATTCATGCCGTTTTTGAATTAAATCGGTGTACAACGCATTCAAGGTATCAATGTCTTGTCGTCTACGTGAAGCAATTTTATGATAAACCTGTGACCTCAAGGCTTCATCTTGATTTTTCAGATGAACGGATGCTTGCTGCATCGTTAAGTTCTTGCCTTCGTGTTCAATGGTTTGCGCAGCACTAATGCTTCCATATTCTTGGGACTTTTCGCTCAAATAGGCTTCTATTGCAATGTTTTCTTCCCGAAATAAATCGAGTTGTACGCCTACCGAGCGAAAATAAATGGCATAGGCAGGATCTTCACTTAATTTCTTGTGAAAAGCACTTTCCATCATTTTTTTGTTCAAATCATTGGACAGTGGAGCAAGCTTCGGTTGAATCTCTGTGACAAAATAGGTGTACGATTCCGTAAGTGCCGAGTTGGTGGTATCGATGGACATTTTGATGTATCGCCACGCACCTTCTTCCTCCAAGAAGGCCTCTAATTCACTAACATCAGCCAACCATTTTTTGTAGCTACCCAGCTCGCTTAGTTCACGCGATAAGAGTTCCTTAAAATAGCCTTCTACGTCTTCAAACGTTTTTAACACGATGTCTTTAGCGATGTAGCTTCGTTGTATGGTGGGTCTTTTCATAATGCAAAAGTAATAAATCTCACATGGCGCGGTAAATTTCTAATCGGTTGAACGAACTTATTTTCTAACTACCTTTGTCGCATGAGTTTTGACATCGCAATCGTAGGTGGAGGGATTGTTGGAGCAGCAACCTTTTATAAGCTGCAGAAAAGAAATCCGTCCTTGAAGTTAGTTCTTTTTGAAAAGGAGAATTTACTTTCAGATCATCAAACCGGTCATAATTCCGGGGTAATTCATTCCGGACTATATTACAAGCCAGGTTCTCTAAAGGCTCGAAACTGCATTCAAGGACGTCGAGAGTTAGTTGCCTTCGCTAAAGAATACGGAATACCACATGATGTCTGCGGAAAAGTGGTGGTCGCTACCGAAGAAAAAGAATTACAATACTTAGAGAAAATCTACCAAACAGGCTTACAAAATGAGATTGAAGGCTTGCGGAAAATCACGCCAGAAGAAGTTAAGGAAATTGAACCCAATGTGGAATGTATCGCAGGACTACACGTGGCGTGCACGGGAATCATTGATTTTAGAGCAGCAACTGCAAAAATGGTAGAGTTGGCCTTAGCGATTAATCCGAACTCAAAACTTATGTTGGGCACTGAAGTGCAATCAGTAATGAAAATTGCAGATGGCACCCTTTTTACGACCAATAATGGAGAATTCGAATCCAAGTTTGCGGTATATTGTGCAGGATTACAAGCGGACCGCTTGGCGCGAAAAGATGGGGTTAAACTAAAGGAGAAGGTCGTTGGTTTTCGAGGAGATTATTACGAATTAACGGATCAAGCGAAGCATAAAGTAAAGCACTTGATTTACCCCACGCCAAATCCGGATTTTCCATTTCTTGGCGTCCACTTTACACGCATGACCGACGGAGAAATTGAGTGTGGTCCGAATGCCGTATTTACCTTTAAGCGCGAAGGATATGGTAAAACAGATTTCTCGCTTCGTGATACCTGGGACGCCTTAACCTATAAAGGAACGTGGAAATTATTTTTCTCGAATATGTCCTTCGGTATCAACGAATACCGTCGCGCATTTTCTAAGAAATTATTCCTTAAAACCTTGCAGCGAATGATTCCATCCTTAACGATGGACGACATCAAGCCGGGTAGGTCAGGGGTGAGGGCCTTGTTGTTGGCAGAAGACGGCGATACCCGCGATGATTTTAGAATTGAGTACCATGGAAATTCAATCCATGTGTTGAATGCGCCATCACCAGCTGCCACAGCTTCCTTAGCCATTGGTGATTACGTGGCCGATGAGGCCGACAAGCATTTTAAGTTGAAGTAGACGTTCAGACATACAGACGTTCAGACATTAAGAGAATTATAGTCCAGATGTCCGATAAGACATTAGGCTGTTCCGTTTTACTTGCCTTCCTTTCGCTTGCGCTAAAGCTATCGCGAAGGCGCCATAGTATGGAAAGTTATTTTGTTTCCCTCCTCAAGGAGGGTTCGCCTAGGCGAAAAGGGAGGTGACACTCACCAATATCAGACTCCGACTGAGTAGTTGATGACAGTAGATTCTACTTATGTCACCGATTTTTTCGCCTTGGCGAACTCCCCTCAAGGGGAGAAAATGGATTTCTCAAAGTCCAAATATCCAGATGTCCAAAAGTCCGAACGTCTAATTGTCCAATATACTATTCCCGCCTAAGGGCTTTCTTCGCCCGATTCCAATACACATCCATCTCTTCTAAGCTCATTTCAGACAAGGATTTTCCTTCTTTGTTCACTTCTTCTTCCATCCATTGAAATCGGGTAATGAACTTTTGGTTGGTAACGGAAAGTGCAGATTCTGGCGATAGGTTGATAAAGCGAGCATAATTGACTAAGGAAAACAACAAGTCACCAAACTCTTCTTCTTGTTTTGCGGATCCAAGTTGAACTTCCGCCTCAAATTCAGCAAGCTCTTCTTTTACTTTCGCCCAAACGTCTTCTTTGTTATCCCATTCAAAACCAATGCCTTTCACTTTCTCCTGAATACGCGTGGCTTTAACCAGTGCAGGAAGGGAGGAAGGGACTCCCGAAAGTACGGATTTCTTGCCCTCTTTTAATTTTAACTTTTCCCAGTTCGCCTTAACTTCTTCTTCACCAGAAACCGTGACATCCCCATAAATATGCGGATGGCGGTGAACCAATTTGTCGCAAATTCCATTCAGTACCTCGGTCACGTCAAACGCACCAACTTCAGATCCGAGTTTGCTATAGAAAACCATGTGAAGAAAAAGGTCACCAATTTCTCCTTTAATTTCTTGTAAGTCATTCTTGGTGATCGCATCGGCCAGTTCATAGGTTTCCTCTATGGTTAGATTTCTAAGCGTTTCAAAGGTTTGCTTTTGGTCCCACGGACATTGTTCACGAAGTTCATCCATGATGGTTAGTAAGCGTTCAAAGGCGATTAGTCGTTTATCCATGTACAAATGTAACGCGATTGCGTGATTTGAATCATTAGCTTTATTAACTTTGTTTTGTATGCGATTAAATTTTCTTTTTTTAATTCTTGTGCTTTCATCGGCAAGTATGGCGCAAACGAATTTTGAGCATGCGATTGAGTACCGGCAAAAACTAGGGTTCTTAGCAGCACATCGGGGAGTTATGGCTCACATGCCTAAAAATCTTGCGTGGGCAGGGGAGTTAAGTTACGTGCTTCGTTCCCGCGGACATAAAGCTTACCAACGTGCATACAATTATCCGACATTTGGTGGTACCTTGTTTTATGGTCAGGTTGGAAACCAAGCAATTTTCGGGAATTACCTCGGAGCCTATGGTTACACGGAATTACCTATGATTTCATTTCGAAATTATCGCATGGATTTTAAATTCGGTTTGGGGCTAGGGTATACGAATCGCCCATATGATCCCATTGATAATCCACTCAACGTGGCGATTGCTACAAAAATTAATGGGTTAATGTGCTTGGCAATAAAAAGTACCTATCAATATAAAAAGAACGCGTTTAATGTTGGAATTGATATCACGCATTTCAGTAACGCCGCGTGGAAGGTGCCTAATTTTGGTATAAATATGCCCTTTCTCTCGGTTGGCTATGCGCGAACAATCGTTCCGCTGGATAAAAATTGGTTCGACCCATATGAAGGCGAAGCCAAGACGCCAATGAATCTTGCGTACAAGCAATGGTATTACAGCGTTACCGCCATTTTAAGCGGCAAGCAAATGATGCCTATTGGTGGACGAAGATATCCAGTATATGCCCTAAATTTCTCAGCCAAGCATTTTTTTGGACATAAAGCAGGACTTGAATTAGCCTTGGATTTAATATCCAAGCAAGCCATAATGGATTACCAGCCGTATATTGTGAAATCTCAACTCGATATTTTACAAGCGGGTGCCTATGCAGCCTACTTAGTGCCATTAGATCGGTTTCATTTTGTGTTTGGTATGGGAGCCTATTTGCGCGATAAGTATAGTCCTGAAGACCCCTTGTATCACCGCATTGGCGCACGGTATTATCTCAAGAATGGATTGCTTTTGAATCTTACCTTGAAAACCCATTGGGCCAGGGCGGATTATTTGGAGTATGGAATTGGATACACCTTTAATTATAGAACTAGATGAAGTGGTTTAATCTATTGATATTGATAGCTTTAATTAGTTCTTGTAAAAAGCCTGAGCAACGAGCGTGTTTTAAGAAATCCGGTGAGTTTTCGGGTAGGATTTATGAGTTCGGGTCCTTTAATCAGTTGCAATTAAAAGAGCATCTTACGTACAAATTGGTTCAAGATTCAACCAATAAGGTACTTGTTCGAGGGGGGAGTAATTTGTTGAACTTTGTAGAGGTGATGGGTGAAAATGGGGTGCTTACCATTGAGAATAAAAATCGATGTAATTATTTAAGGTCCTATGAAATTCCGGAAGTTGAAATTCATTACACCAAGCTTATCAATATTTTGTTTGAAGGAACAGAGCGTCTTTACAATGAGGATACTTTGATTACCGATTATTTAACCTTAACACTCCGTGACGGTGCCGGACATATGGACTTGAACGTTCAGGCCATTGATGTAAATGCCATCAATACGCACGGTTGGGGTAGATTAACCTTGAGAGGTGAAACACAAACACTCCGTGGTAATCTCATGGGGGATGGAACCTTTGATTTTAGTCAGATAACTTCAACCAATCAAGTGAAGTTGATTACGTCTTCCTCTGTGGATCAGCAAGTAAATGCTGCAGGCATTCCCTTGAGTGTGGAATTGAATGGGATCGGTAATGTCTACTATTACGGACAGCCTTCGCTTATTAATACGGTTCAATACGGGTCGGGTAAATTAATTAAAAAGCAATAATGGAATTTTTGCAATATTTTTCGATTTTTGAAGCACTCATCTTGTTTTCCTTCCTAGCGATTATTGGATTGCTGTTTGTTTTTATCCGGAAACGTGCAAAGCGTCCCTTACACGATGATGCCATGTTGGATGCAGACATGGATGATAATTCAGAAGGTTGGTTGAGAAGATTGTGGAATAACTTTTTAAAATTCTTTTAATGAAAATAATTTCTTTTAACGTCAACGGCATTCGTGCCATAACAGGTAAGTCGTTTATTCATGACATGATGGCCTTGCAGCCTGATATCATTTGTTTGCAAGAAACGAAAGCTACGGTGGAACAGGTCAAAGAAGCCTTATTGCCGCTTGGTACCTATCACGTATTTGCCAATGAGGCAGAGCGAAAAGGGTATTCCGGCACAGCGATTATCACTAAAGAAAAACCTTTGCACATTGCCTATGACATGCAAGTACCGGATCACGATCATGAGGGCAGGGTGGTGTGTGCTGAATTTGCTTCCTTTTATTTGGTTACCGTCTATGTGCCAAACTCAGGGAGCGAGTTGGCTCGTTTGCCTTATCGTCAAAGCTGGGACCGTGATTTTTTAAATTATTTAAAAGAGTTAGAGCAGACAAAACCCGTAGTGGTTTGTGGTGATTTTAATGTGGCGCATCGTGCCATTGACTTGGCTCGTCCAAAGGAAAATTATAACAAGTCTGCTGGGTTTATGCAAGAAGAAATTGACGGGATGAACGCCTATGAAACGGCGGGATTGATCGATACCTATCGTTACATGCATCCGGAGCGTGCAGAATATTCTTGGTGGAGTTATCGTGCAGGTGCTCGCGATAAAAATATTGGCTGGAGAATCGATTATTTCTTGATGTCGAAAGCGTTTTTACCCCAGTTGAAATCTGCCTCTATCTTAACTCAAGTCTTCGGTTCAGATCATTGTCCAGTGCAGATTGAGTTATCTCGTTGAGGATAAAATCCAATCCACCGTTTTTTGAATCCCTTCTTTAATAGAAGCCCTTGGAATATAACCGAGGTTGGTCTTAATCTTATCAATCGACGCTAAAGAATGCGGTATATCGCCTTTGCGAAAGGGTCCGTAACTTACAATGGGTAGTATTGCCTGAGGTTTACGTGACGTGATGGCTTCTTTAATAAGCGCTACTAATTCATTGAGGCTGGTGCTTGAGCCATAGGCTACGTTGTAAATCTGATTATCGGCATCTACCTTCGTGTTTTCTATAGCAAGAACCGTTGCGTCAATCACGTTTTCAATGTGGGTGAAGTCTCTCGTATTTGTACCGTCTCCATTGATGGTAGGTGCTTCGCCATCTAAAAATTGCTGAATGAATTTAGGGATGACTGCTGCGTATGCACCGTGCGGGTCTTGTCGCTTCCCAAAGACATTAAAATACCTCAAACCAATGTAGGATAATCCGTAGTTCAAGGCATATACATGCGCATAGAGTTCGTTGACGTATTTTCCTACAGCATAGGGAGATAAGGGTTTTCCGATAATGTCCTCCACTTTCGGTAGCGAGGCTGAATCACCATAGGTTGAAGAACTTGCTGCGAAAATAAAGCGCTTAATATCGAGTTCTTTTGCGGTATGAATAACGTTTAGAAATCCGTCAATGTTAATGCTGTTGGTGGTTAATGGATCGTTGATGGAACGGGGAACAGACCCTAGGGCGGCAAGATGAGCCACCACGTTACATCCATTCATAGCCTCCTTGCAGGCCTCAAGATCGCGAATATCGGAATTAAAAAAGGTGAATTTTGGGTGATCAATCAAATGGCTAATGTTGCTGTATTTTCCAGTCAATAAATTATCCATGCAATGCACTTCGTAGTTGCGTTCGAGCAAGGCATCACACAAATTTGACCCAATAAATCCAGCGCCACCGGTAACCAATATCTTCATTCAACGGCCTTTTGTTCAAAACAAAGGTAGTTATTTCAAATACAATCCCCGACAAACATGTAAATTTGACGCCTGCAATGGATCACTTAAAAGACACGTATCGTCACCAAGGTAAACGAAAGTTATTGGTGGAGGAATTAGGGAAGATGGGAATAAAGGACCAACGTGTCCTGAATGCATTCAATGCGGTTCCCCGTCATTTTTTCATGGATTTGGCTTTGGATGATTTAGCCTACACGAACGGCGCATTTCATATCGGTTCAGGGCAAACGATTTCCCACCCGTATACCGTTGCTTTTCAAACGGAATTGATTGAGTTAACACCAAAATTGAAAGTGCTGGAGATTGGCACAGGGTCGGGATTTCAAACGTGTATTTTGTGTGAGTTGGGTGCTCGCGTGTACTCCATTGAACGCCATCAGGATTTACATGTCAAAGCGGCACAATTGATTAAACACCTGGCGTATGAACCACGCCTCAAATATGGCGATGGATACCAAGGTTGGCCAAGTTATGCGCCCTTTGATCGTATTTTAGTCACCTGTGGTGCGCCGGATGTTCCTGAAGAATTACTTAAGCAATTAGCAATCGGAGGAATCATGGTCATTCCAGTAGGTGAGGGAGAAGAACAACGGATGTTGCGAATAAAAAGAACCAGTGAAGTTGATTTTACTTCGGAAGAATTAGGTACCTTTAAATTCGTACCCATGCTTGAACGTCGGGTAGATATTAAAGACACAAAGCGATGAGAATTCTAATTGCGGAAGATGATCGAGCCATTCGTAGAGCCATTCGAGAAATTCTTGAAATGGAAGGGCATACAGTGGATGAAGCGGAAGACGGCGTAGAGGCCTTGAATAAATTCGAAGGCATCAGTTACGATGTGCTTTTCTGTGATATTAAAATGCCTAAAATGGACGGGTTAGCATTAATGCAGTCCTTAAAAGAACAGGGCCACCACGCGGAAATTATTGTCATGTCAGGCCATGGAAACATTGAAATGGCCGTCAAAGCGCTTCGCTTAGGAGCGTATGACTTTATCGAAAAACCATTGAACTTAAACCGTATTTTGGTTGCAATTAACCACCTGAAAGAAAAAGGCCAATTGCTTCAGTCCAACGCGGCGCTGAGAACGAGCATTAAAAAAATCAAGGGAAATGGAATTATTGGTAATTCTCCTCAAATCCTAGAGATTCAAACGATGATTTCAAAGGTGGCACCATCCGATGCAAGGGTTTTAATTACTGGGCCAAACGGAAGCGGTAAGGAGCTCGTAGCCAGGAGCCTTCACGACCAATCGAATCGGAATAAAGCGCCATTTATTGAAGTGAACTGTGCTGCAATTCCATCTGAACTTATTGAAAGTGAGTTGTTTGGGCATGAAAAAGGCGCCTTTACAAGTGCGGTAAAAGATAAAAAAGGAAAGTTCGAACTCGCCTCAGGAGGAACCTTATTTCTCGATGAAATCGGCGATATGTCTCCCAGTGCTCAAGCTAAAGTCTTGCGCGCACTCCAGGAAAATGTAATTCAGCGTGTAGGCGGTGAAAAAGACATTAAAGTGGATTGTAGGGTCATTTCTGCCACCAATAAAGACCTCCGAAAAGAAATTAACGAAGGAAGGTTTAGGGAGGATTTGTTTCATCGCCTTTCCGTTATTCCTATTCATGTTCCGAGTTTAAACGATCGCAAAGCAGACATTCCAATGCTTGTAGCTTATTTCTTGGGGATGATTTGTCAAGAACAAGGAATTAAATTAAAGCCCATTCAAGAGGCAGCAATCCAGGCGCTTCAGGATGTTAATTGGACCGGTAATATTCGTGAATTGCGAAATGTATTGGAGCGCTTAGTAATTTTGTGCGACGATGAAATTAATAAAGAGGATGTGGTTCGTTACGCGAATCCAACATAAATTATATGAGTATGAAAATTGATGTAAAAGCGATTATTCCGCATGCAGTAGCCTTATTGGTGTTTGTTGTTTTTTCTGCAGGGTATTTTCATCCGGTGATCTTTGATGGAAAGCAATTAAAGCAGTCCGATGTTAAGCAATACCAAGGAGCGGCGAAAGAAATCACCGATTATCGCACGGTCAATGGCGAGGAGGCCTTGTGGACCAACGGAATGTTTAGCGGCATGCCGGCCTATCAGATCAGTGTGGTTCATCATGGGAATTTAATGAATCAAGTGGCCACCGTCTTACGTTTGGGCTTAACCGCACCCGTAGGGGTAATGTTCGTTACCATGCTCGGATTTTACATCCTCGGTATGTGTCTTCGCATCAATCCGTGGATTGCGGCCATCGGGGCGATTGCCTTTGGCTTTGCCTCGTTTAATATTTTGTATCTCGGTGCGGGTCACATTACCAAAGTAAATGCGGTATCTTTTATGGCGCCAACCCTTGGCGGCTTGTTGCTTGCAACCCGCGGTAAATGGCTCTGGGGGAGCGTGGTATTCGCGTTCTTCCTTTCTTTAAATATTAGTGCAAACCACCTGCAAATCACGTATTACCTGTTTATTCTTTTAGGGGTAATCGCATTGGGTGAAGGGATCCGTTTGATCGTAGAGAAAAAGTACATTGATTTAGCAAAGATTGTGGGTGCACTCGTTGTTGCTACCGGATTGGCAATTTTACCTTCAGCGAGTAATTTAATGACCACCTATGAATATTCTAAATACTCAACGCGGGGAGATTCTGACATTACGGTGGCGCCGAAAGGTACAGATAAGGCCGCCAAGGCCAAGTCGGGTTTGGATAAAAGCTACATTCTTGAGTATAATTTCGGACCCATGGAAGCCCTTTCTTTGTTCATCCCAAATGCTAAAGGTGGTGCTGGGGGCTACATTGGTAATAATGAATCTGCGATGGAAAGCATTGAAGATCCAACGTATTATGATCAAATCGCTCAATCCAATCACTATTGGGGTGGCCAATTATTCAGTGGAGGAGCAATCTACGTAGGGGCAGTGGCCTTCTTTTTATTTTTGGTAGGACTATTTCTGGTAAAAGATACCCTGCGGTTTCCAGTACTTGCGCTCTCCCTGTTGTGTGTATTGTTGGCGTCAAAAACAGGAGGACTTAACTTTTGGTTTATTGACCATTTTCCGATGTACAATAAATTTCGGGATTCAAAAATGATACTTGTAATCTTACAGTTACTCATACCTTTGATGGCGGTTTTGTTGTTAGATCGCCTTTGGAAGTCGGAAGAATTGCAGGGAACCCGTAAATTTCACTTCGGTGTCTTGGGTGGTGTCGTTGCTTTAGGGTTCGTTTTATATGCCATGCCCAGCATTTCAGGTGATTTTATCACCACTGAAGAACTCAAGCAGTTTAGTGATTATGCTAAACAATCCAAGGATCCGTCACAGTTAACCATGATAGAAGGGCTGAAAGGAGAGCTAAAAAATGTTCGTCAAGCCATTTATAAGGCGGATGCAGGTCGGACCTTGCTGTTTTTTATTGGAACAGGGGTGGCGATTTTATTGGCTTTCTATAAAGTGAATCGTTGGGTTTGGTTAGGCTTGATTGGTGTTTTTGTAGCTGTGGATGAAATCAATGTGGATTTGAGGTATTTGAATGCAGATCCGATAGAAGAAATGTCCGAGGAATTAGCAAAGTATGAAGATCGAAGTGCGGGTCAGATTCCCTACATGCCAGAGAAATCAGATGCATTTATTTTGACAAAAGAGGCAGGGCTCCTCCCGTCATACAATTCTATGGTAAAGGAAGTTAGAGCAGCCTACGATCAAGAGGGATTGTATGCTGACCAACCTAACGAGCTTATCGAGATGATGGCTGGATTTACGGCCCTACAGCTTCATTCGAATTATCGCGTATTTACCTTTGAAAATCCATTTAACGAGACCATGACCAGTTATTTTCATAAGTCTATTGGAGGATATCACGGGGCAAAGGTGAAGCGTTACCAACAGTTAGTCGATTTTTATATCCAAGATGAAATGCAAAAAGCGAATGGTGCCATTAGTGCTGTAAAAATGGCTAAGTTGCAAACCTATGCACGTACGATGGAGATTCCTCAGGACAAGGCAAAAGAAATCTTTGATACCATTTCTGTAGCTGGCGGACAATTATCGGATACCTGTCAGATTTTGAACATGTTGAACGCTAAGTATGTAGTGTTGACCAGGACAGATGAGCCAATGATTAATCCTCACGCGAATGGCAATGTGTGGTTTGTGAACCAAATTTCCAAGGTGAATTCTGCGAATGAAGAATTGCTTGGATTGAGTAAAATCAACACCAAGAATCAAGCAATAGTTGATGTAAGCCATGCGAACATTCCCGTTTCTGCGACTTATGCTACAGATTCCTCGGATGTCATCGCTATGACCAAATATGCAACGAAAGAAATCACCTATCAAAGTAATGCTAGCCACAAAGGATTTGCAGTCTTTAGCGAAATTTATTACCCCGAAGGTTGGGTGTGTACAATTGACGGTAAGGAGGTTCCTTACACGCGCGTCAATTATGTACTTCGAGGATTGGAGATACCTGCTGGAAAACATCAAATCGTTTGGAAGTTTCAACCGTCTTCGTTTATTGCCGGTACGACCTATTCAATGATTGGATCCCTGATGTTAATCTTGGCCTTTTTGGGAGTGGGAGCAATTCAGCTTAGAAAAAAAGAAAATAATCAGGAAGCTTAAAACGGGGCTTCTAATTCTCGCTTTTCAGCCAACCAACGTCTAAATTCTCTGAGGGAGTAGCCCAGCTCTTCAAATTCTTTCTCAAACCATTTACACGCATAGTGGGCTTGCTCAACATCGGCACGGTCTTTCAGAAAAACCTCAAGTTTTCCAATAATATTGGCCAAATGTGAAATGTTAAAGATGTGCTCCTTGTGTAGGGACAAACGTTCCGATTTGTCGGTGTAGCAGTAGGTTTCGAAAATGAATTCATCAAAGCGTCTCCATTTATCGTGTTTGCTGAAAATATACATGTAGTCCATGGGTATAAATTTTAAGGGTTATTAAGGCATTAGGGTTTCATCGAGATTCGCAGTATTCAAAAACAAGCGGCGTAGGGTTTGACCTTCCTCACTCGTTCTTCTTTCCATGTCAAAGCCATGATATTGCTCTTTTAAGTGTTGAATGAGTTCCTTGAGGCTTGCGACAATCTTTTGGTAGTTTCTTTTCTCTTTCACAATTTCAGCATAATTCTTTTCTTTGATGAGTTTATGAATGTGTAATTCGCGATCCTTCAAAACACGCAGCGAGCGCAAGGCCTGTAGGTGGGCACTGTGGGAAATTTCTATGGGGTTCATTGGTTGTATATTAATTGTTAGACATGACTTGATCTCCCGCGTGTGGTATCGTCATCCAGTTAGAGAAATCAATGTTGTAAAAGTTGAAAAAGGTTCCCGGTGCTTCCTTTTCAATGATATCAATTTTGCGGGTACTTTTAGGAAGTGCAGGGAAAAGTAGGGTATAGCGTAAATATTCACCGCATCGGTTGAAATAGTGCTTGGTCGGGGCAATCGGAATGTTAATGGCCTGAATTAATGTGTACTTGGTTTCAGATCCTACCGGTCGTATAAAACTATTGCTTTCCAACTGTACCCAACCGCCGTTTATGTAATAGCAGGGGGCTTTGTATATAAAGTCGATACGGGTATATTCATCCGTACATTCAATGCATTTAATTGAATGCGAATTCTTGTAATTGGTACCAACAGGGTTGTATAATACAATGCCTTCTTGTTGCTTTTCTTGGATGGTTTTTTCTCTTGTTTTTTCAATTTCTGTTTCCATAGGTTAAATTTTGAACAAAGATGCAACGAGAAAATAATTCGTGAAATAATACCCCGTATGGTATGTACGGTGTGTAAAAAAAACTTATATTTGAAAAAAAAATAGCCATGCCAATCGGAAAAAACGCCATGTTGAGGTGCTTGATTATAGATCAAGTGATTTCGGAGCACCACTCTTATAAGCCAACGATGAAACGCATTATTGAGGTATGCAAGGAGCAAGGTATTGATGTATCCCATGAAACGATCCAGAAAGACATCAAGATGATGAAGAAGGATCGGCCTAATGGTTTTGGAGCGCCAATCAAGTTTGATTTTCAGCAGCAAGAGTATCTGTATACAGACCCTAATTTTACGATCAATGGGGTTAAATTAACCCGGGAAGATGCCTCCGTACTCGAGGAGTCCTTGGTCTTAATTAAATGCATGCTTCGAACAGAATTGGGTGATAAATTGCGTCATGCCATGGAAAAGGTATTGTCCACATCAATAGAGGAAGTAGATTTTAATGAACGGTATCCCATTTTAAAAACCATGGAACCTCCGCGCTCTAGAGGTTATGAGTTTATGGATTTATTATTGGAGTGTTGTAAGGTTGGAATCCCGATTTCCTTTGTGCATTATTCGTACAAGAACGAAGTATTCAAGCCGGTGGTGCTTCACCCTTACGTGGTTCGCGAATTTGAAAATCGATGGTATGTGTTTGGATATAGCGCAAAACACGATGCCTATCGTTCTTTTGGCTTAGATCGAATCTATGAACCAATAAAGTTAGACCTCCATTATAAAAAAGGAAATACGAAGCAAATCCTGAGTTTTTTGAACGACATGTATGGGGTGTTCCCATTAACCACCGAAGAGCCAATTCCGGTGGTATTAAGAGCAGATCGGTTAACTACAAAATTTCTATCGGCGTATCCGATTCATGTTTCTCAAGTCGTTGAAAAATATGATTTCGGATCATCGAAAATCACCTTGAACCTTATCCCAACGATGGAGTTAATCCAATTGGTTAGGTCATATGGACAAAGTTTAAAGGTAGTAGAACCTAAATGGTTGGTGGAATTAATTAGAAATACAAGGAAAGATGAATTTAGAAGATAAAACACTCGTTTGGCATGTTGATGCACATCGATTTAATTTGCAGTTACTCCGTGTAATATTAAATGAACGGACAACACGTTTAGACTTTGGATACCAAACCACGGATTATTACATCCGAGGGGGATGGATTAATATTTACCCGGAAACGCACCTAGTTACGAGTGCTTCAACTCGAAAAATGCACATGCAGGATCAACTAGGAATTGTGACTGCACCCGATAAATTCTACTTTAAATCTCGGGCGGACTGGCATTTTTTCTCGTTGTTTTTTGCGCCATTGCCTGTCCAAGACCAAACCATTTCATTGGTGGAATTTGAGAATCCAGACCCTACTAATTTTAATATCAAGGATATTGAGTTAAGACTAGATGCTGCGTTCTTTCAAAGACTTTAGGAGCTTACCCTAATATCTTCCCCCAACTCAGGCAGATGGCTTCTAGAAGGGTATGCTTTACTCGAAGGGCTACCCTTAATTATTCTTCAAAACCGGAATTTGAATCCCAATTAATTTCTGAATATCACGAATATAGGCCCGTTCGTCTTGGTCGCAAAAAGAAATTGCTCTTCCGCTTGCGCCTGCTCTTCCGGTTCGACCAATGCGGTGAACATAGGTTTCTGGGATGTTTGGTATGTCGTAATTAATCACTAATTCCAATTCGTCGATGTCAATACCCCGCGCCGCAATATCGGTTGCAACCAATACCCGAAGCTTGTTGTTTTTAAATCCATTTAAGGCGTTTTGTCGTGCGTTTTGTGATTTGTTTCCGTGAATTGCTGCCGCTGTGATTTGTGCTTTCGCTAGTATTTTAACGATGCGATCCGCCCCGTGCTTTGTTCGTGTAAAGACTAAAATCGAGGGCGTATGGTCTTCGTTCAATAGCTGCAGTAATAAATCCTTTTTCTCTGCGGTATTCACGTAGTATAAGCCCTGTTGTATGGTTTCCGCTGTAGAAGATACCGGAGTAACAATTACTTGTTCAGGATCCGTTAAGATGGTGCTAGCCAATGTTTTAATTTCTTTTGGCATCGTGGCCGAGAAAAACAAGGTTTGGCGCTGAGCAGGTATGAGTTTAATTACGCGTTTCACATCGTGTATAAATCCCATGTCGAGCATGCGATCGGCTTCATCCAAGACGAAAATCTCAAGATGCCTCAAGTCAATAAATCCTTGTTGCACCAAATCCAATAAACGTCCCGGTGTAGCAACTAAGATATCAACCCCGTTTTTCAGTTGGTTTACCTGTCCGTGTTGACTTACGCCGCCAAAGATAACGGCATGACGGTGATCCAATTCTTTTCCATAGGCCTTAATGTTGTCCTCGATTTGAATCGCAAGTTCTCGCGTTGGCGTTAGGATTAAGGTGCGTATGCGTCTTCTTCCTTCAGGTCGCTTGTTTAGGGTTAATCGTTGTAAAATTGGTATGGCAAATGCCGCCGTTTTTCCCGTTCCGGTTTGTGCGCAACCCATAATGTCGGCTCCGGAAAGGATAATTGGAATTGCTTTTTCTTGAATTGGTGTTGGCGTGGTATATCCCACGTGGTTAAGCGCATTTAAAATCGGCGCAATCAGATTGAGTTCTAAAAATGTCATAATGTAATTTGGGCTATTCAGCCGAATGTATGGAACTATTGTTCCGTGTGTTAAATTTAAAATAAGGCGATGAGTTGGTACTATTCAAAATCATCTAGGGTAATGCGCGCTCCTAAACTTAGGTCGCGTTTAACAGTTTTTCCAATGATATCTCCTAAATGCATGGGATGAAGGCTATATCCAGGTCGAACTGATTTGATCATACCATCTGAAATTATACTTCCTTTGGTTATGAATTGAGTAGGGTAGAGTGAACGTGAAAAAACACGACCAGCCGCTTGTTTTGGAGTTAACGCATAGCTTGAATTACCAAGTGCTTGCTCGGTTAAACGCACGTTATGGACTAACTGAGTAAATTCCGTTTCATCCAAAGAAAATGCGGCATCGGGTCCTCCAATTTCATGCGATAAAATAAAGTGTTTTTCGATTACGCGTGCGCCCAGGGTAGTTGCAATGACGGGAACTAAATGACCTGGCGTATGATCGGATAAACCTACAGATACTGGAAAATCCTCCTTAAATTGAACCATGAGCGTTAAGTTGGCCTCTTCAATCGGAGCGGGGTAAGAAGAGGTGCACTTTAATAGGGTTAGTTCCTTGTTTCCTTGACGTAAACACGCATCCACGGCGCGTTCAATATCAGCTTTTTCAGCAATTCCTGTGGACAAAATCATGGGTTTCCCTTTCGATGCTACGTATTCAATCAAGGGGATGTCTGTTATTTCAAAGGATGCAATTTTATATAAAGGACAGCCCAAACCTTCTAAAAAATCCACTGCTGACGGGTCAAATGGAGAAGAAAAACAAACTAAGCCCTCGGCAGCTGCGGCCTCAAATATGCGCTCATGCCATTCCCATGGGGTAAAAGCTTCCAAGTAAAGGTCATGTAAATATCGTCCATCCCAAAGTGTTCCTCCTTCAATTTTAAAATCGGGTTGATCGCATTTTAAGGTAATGGTATCTGCAGTGTAGGTCTGCAGTTTTATGGCATCCGCTCCGGCTCGTTTTGCTGCTTTCACCGTTTCTAAGGCCACTTCAAGACTGCCGTTGTGGTTAGCGGATAACTCGGCAATTATAAAAACTCGGTCTGAAGGAAGCTGGAACATTAAAGGCTCTTTTGGTAACGAATTCGATCGCTAAGCACCTCAGCATCGTATCCTAATTTTACAAAGATAGCACTTGAAGATGAATTTTCAGGCATAACTTCACCAATAAGACCGCTGAGACCAATTTGTTTAGCTGCTGCTTGACCGAGCACTAACATCGCAATTCCCCAACCTTTTCCATGGTATTCAGGAGCTATGAGGTAGCTGATTAATCCGGTCGAAGACCTTGAATTAAAATCGATTCTAAAGGAACCGAGGGGATCTCCAGCTGCTGTTTCCAGTATAAAATATTCGCTTAAAGGGTCCGCTAATTTATTCCTAAACCACGCTTCATGTCCTTCTTTTGTGATTTCATTTGGATTAAACGCATAGCGCCTAACCGTTGGGTCTTGTGCCCACTGAAACGTGAGGTCAGAATCGAGCAGTGTGGCCTTTCTTAGCTGCGCATTCCATTTGCTGTGAATCACTGCTGCAATTGATTTTCCTTCTTCCATTAAGGCATTTGGAATAAGGCGCTCAAGTGAAAATCCACGATCTTCCAAGATGGGATAAAGGTGCGGTCTTAAGTCGTAAGCATAAGTGAAAATACGGTTCAAATTAAGCTGTTTAAATGCTATGTTTTCAATGAGTTGCAAGTAATTGGTCCAATGAAATCTGAACGCTGCCGCTTCCAGTTCGGTATTCATGATAAAGGATAATTCGGCGCTTGATTTTTCATAATTTATATGCACCAACCCACCATAACCCATGCATTCCTCGTCCCGCACGTAGGAAAATAAGTATTGTGTGGGCTGCTCGATTTCAAACAACTTTGCTACTACTTCTTTAAAATATGTTTCTTGCTGACTTTCAGTGAGTGCTTTCTGTTGTCGCAGGTGATACATTTGATCGTTTCGCCATTTACGAATTAATTCACGGTCTTCCATGCGGATGGGAACTAAGGAATACCCATTGACCGAGACAGGAGAATACTTGAGCTGCTTATACTCCATAGCCGCTACTTAATTTTCGTTTTCTCATTGAGCAAGTCAATCAATGCTTGATCGGTTTTGTATTTCAAGGTCAGGTGTGAGTTTATAGCAGCAATTTCTGGATGATGATCTAAGTAGGTTATTACATCCCGCAAGGTATATTCGGTGCCTGCTAAGGGGAGCA
>DBCM01000004.1:0-169 GCA_002293045.1 Flavobacteriales bacterium UBA958
ACTTCATCAGAACATAAGTCCTCAATTAAGGATTGCTCACTTGGGGATAAATCGCTGTAATGTGCGTTTAAAAATAAATCGTCTATCTGCTTCATCGTTCTACGAGTTCAAACATTTTTAATGCTGCCGCCAATTTCTTTATGGCATAAAATAAGCGTGACTTAACGGT
>DBCM01000004.1:271-4649 GCA_002293045.1 Flavobacteriales bacterium UBA958
AGTTCCTGATCCAAAGCCTCTTTAAATTCCCAATCCGTTACCGTCTGCGCTACATCATCAGCTCCACTCAAGTGGTAATGATTATCTAATCCATTGCTGGTATTCTTTCTAACTTCATTCCGCTTAAACTCATTCTTGCATAGATTAGAGGCAATGGTATAAACCCATGTTTTAAAACTCCGATTGGTATCAAACAAATGTGGTTGCGTAATAATCTTGGTAAACAAATCCTGTAGTAAATCTTGCGCACGAACTTCGTTATACCAAAGTAACTTCAGGATATATCCATACAGCTTACCCGAGTAGCGCTGATATAATTCATTAAAGGCAGTCTTCTCCCCTTGACGAATCGCTAACATGAGCTCTTCATCTGAGAAATGAGAAAAACCTGACTTCAACCCACGCATCCTAATGCTACTTTTTTTGTTTTGTTTTTATTTTTTTACTCTCGATTCTAGATCGTTTTTCTTTGCTTTTATCCGTGCTTAAGGCCTCTACGGTTAAAATCATTGGTAAATAATTTTGCTTTAATCCTGCAATCGATTCATCCAATTCAACTCCGCAATCCATGTAGGAAAATGAATCCATAAATTGCTCGTTCGTCTGGAGAATTTGCTCATTGCTCAGGCTATTCGGGTATAAGAAAACCAATCCATTGGGTGCCAAATCCTGTTCGAATTGAACCAAGTAATCGCTCGGAATCGTCATCGAAAAGGCAAAAGTTTTTGAAGGATTCACTCGAATTAAATCTCCGAGATAGATGACATCCACGATCGATTGCACAGGAATGCTGTATCCTTTTTTCAACAGTAAGGCCCGATAATGCTCACTTTGCAACAAATCCAAGGAAATAATATCAATGGAATTTCTTCGCTTCGTAACTTGTTCTTGAATGGCGCTGTATGTGTCAAGTGTTCCGTGTGTAATCAACGTAGTATGCTCGGGTACCGATTTGATTAGGTCTGCGGCATAACAGGTCATTCCCTCGGGAATCAAATGTAACGCCTTCAACTTTGTTAAGGTATTCGAAACCATTAGCGTATCACCCGTAACCAGTGAATTGGCTAACATTAAATTCAAGCCTTCCGGATGATTGGGATTCAAACGCAAGGCTTCCATTAATTGAGGTGCTCGATCTGCGTTGTAATTGCCTTGATCGTAATAAAGTATATTCGCTTCAATTTGCTCCGAAGGTGTTTGAGCTACCCCTTTTAATTTCGTTACCGAATGCTGTAGTTGTATGTCTTCGGCTTCGGAGGCAGAGCGCGAGGAGGAATTACTTTTAATCCGCGCTTTACTTGACTTATAAGTATCCACCTCTTTTTTAAAAGAACTTTGTTCCTGTAACAACTTGTCATCAACCGCATCTACACTGCTAGATTCTTCGTCCGTGTAGAAAATTTTCAATTGTGTACTGTCCAGTAATTCAGGTGCTTTTTCAACGGAATTAAAATTAATACCGTTTGAAATACTGTTGGTTTGTGGAGGCTGAGCCAATGAATGAACAGCAAGCATAACTCCAAAAAAGATAAGTAAATTTAGTTTCATAGCGATACCCTCTACATGCTTCAACGGAAAAAGTTCATTTAACGAAGTTAACCATTTACCTAAGACAAATAATATGTAAGTTTGTGCGTTACATCGCCTGTGAAAAATCTGCTTTATTTTCTGAGCTTTATTGTGATTATCCTTGGGTTTGTCCCCTTGAATAGCTGCAATAAAATGAAAAGCTTCTCAAAAGAAAACTTAAGTTTTTCAGTAGACACTGTGGTGTTTGATACTGTTTTTACCACGGTTGGCTCCACTACGAAACAATTTAAGATTTATAATCCCTCGTCAAAATCAATTCAAATTGATGAAATTGAATTGATGGGCGGGGAACAATCTCCATTTCGCCTCAATGTGGACGGCATCCAAGGAACATTTTTGGAACAGATGGTTCTCGAAGGAAAAGACAGTTTATATGCGTTTGTAGAGGTTACGCTTTCGGCCAACGCACAAAACCAACCCTTGATTATTGAAGATTCTATTCGTTTTAGAACCAATGGAAAAGACCAATTTGTAAAACTCGCGGTGTGGGGACAAGACGCCTATTTTCATTACAAAGACTTAAACGAAGGGACATGGCCCAACGATAAACCCCACGTGATTTATGGATATGCCGCGGTTGATTCTTCCAAATCCTTAACCATCCAAGCGGGAACAAACATTCACTTGCATAAAAACTCCATTTTGTACGTGTACAAAGGCGCATTGCATGTGCAAGGAATGCAAAACAATGAGGTAGTCTTTCAAGGAGACCGCTTGGAATCGATGTATAGCAATGTGGCCGGTCAGTATTATGGAATCTACTTTCATGAAGCGCTGCCCTCCACCATTGATTACGCCATACTAAAAAATGGTACGGTGGGGGTGCATTTATATCACGAAGATCCGAGTAATGCTGGATACACCTTGGAATTAACCAATACCCGTATTTTCAATACATCGAGGTACGGGGTATTTATTTATGCGGGAGCTAAGGTCAAGGCCGAAAATTGCATTATTTCTCGCAATGAAAGCCATGCCTTATTGGTATTAGAAGGCGGAGATTTTAATTTTAATCATTGTAACCTGGTAGGCTATGGGAATTCTCAGGTGTCTGCCGTTGGCATAAGTAATTACTTTTACAATGCGGTGACAGGAATTACAACCGTATCCTCCATCAACGAAGGGGTCTTGCGCAATTGTGTAATTGCTGGTAACCTAGATTATGAATTAGCCATCGACACCTTAAATGCCCCTGGAGTAACGTTGAATTTCAATATTACACATAGCCTGATTCGCAGTGAAACCACGTATACGGATCCATTCTACACGAATATTATTTGGAATGAAAATCCGCTATTTGAAAATACGGCGCAAGGAGATTTTCTATTTCTTCAGAATTCACCATTAAACGGTGCCGGGATTAATACCGCGGCAGTTACCGATATTTTAGGGAATTCAAGAAATAATCCACCCGACATAGGTGCCATTGAACTGCCTTAATTCGGCATAAAAAAATCCCGCCTAAGCGGGATTTAAAACTGTTTCTATGGGTTTGATATTGCTACTTATGCGGTAGCATTCATGTTATCTAAAACATCCATTACACTTTTAACCGCTTCTGCTGATTCACTAAGCAGTGCTTTCTCTGCGTCGTTCAAGTCTAATTCGATGATTCGTTCAATTCCATGTTTACCCAATACCACAGGAACTCCAAGGTAAATGTCTTTTAAACCGTATTCTCCCGTTAACCAAGCACAAACTGGGAAGATTCTTTTTTGGTCTCGTACAATTGCCTCTACCATTTGAGCTGCTGCCGCTCCTGGAGCATACCATGCAGAAGTTCCTAGCAATTTAACGATCTCACCGCCGCCAAATTTCGTGCGCTCAATGATTTCATTCAATTTCTCTTCTGAAATTAATTCAGTAACAGGAATACCTGCAACGGTCGTATATCGAGGAAGTGGAACCATGGTATCCCCATGTCCACCCATTAATACAGCCTGTATATCTTTCGGGGAAACATTCAATTCAGTGGCAAGAAAGGCACGGTATCTTGCGGTATCCAATACCCCAGCCATTCCAAATACTTTCTTTGAATCTGTTTTGGCATTCAGATAAGCACAATAGGTCATAACATCCAATGGATTTGAAACTACCACGATGATGGCATTCGGTGAATACTTAATCACATTCTCCGTTACTGTTTTAACGATTCCCGCATTGGTTGCGATTAAGTCATCACGGGACATCCCTGGCTTACGCGGTAAACCCGACGTGATTACCACAACATCAGAGTCCTTGGTCATTGCATAATCATTCGTAGAACCGATGGTCCTTGAGTCATACAGATTAATTGGGGCAGTTTGCCAAATATCAAGTGCCTTACCTTCCGCAAAGCCCTCTTTTATATCCAATAAGATAATTTCATTGGCAATTTCACGTGAAGCTAGCACATCAGCGCACGTTGCGCCTACATTTCCAGCACCTACTACAGTAACTTTCATAATTTTTCTAATTAACGGTTTGTAATTTTACGTTGCGAATTTACGATAACTGCATTAAATTTAGCTTTCCAAATCAAAAAATGTTTGCCAAATTCGTAATAAGGAGGCAACGCCCTACAAAACAAATACGTTAACAAATAAAAGCCATTGGATACTGTAGAACTTAAAGCATTAGTTGCGGCATGCGTGCGAAAAGAGCGAAAAGCTCAACAACAATTCTTTAAGGCGTATTATGGAAAGATGTTTTCTGTTTGTCTCCGGTACATTAAAGATCGAGACAGTGCGCAAGAAGTGGTTCAAGATGGTTTTATAAAGGTCTTTGATAAATTGGAATTATTTGACTT
>DBCM01000105.1 GCA_002293045.1 Flavobacteriales bacterium UBA958
CGTTCCATTGCGGCTTGCGAAGGCGCCTTATTGATCGTTGATGCTACACAAGGCATTGAAGCACAAACCATCTCGAACCTCTATTTAGCAGTTGAACACGATTTAGAAATTATTCCCATCCTCAATAAAATGGACCTTCCAAGCGCAATGCCGGAGGAGGTTTCCGACCAGATTATTGAATTAATTGGATGTAAGATGGAGGACATCATCCAGGCCTCGGGTAAAACAGGCCTAGGAGTAGACCAAATTTTAGATGCAGTAATTAACCGCATTCCCGCACCAAAAGGCGATGAAGAAGCACCGCTCCAAGCAATGATATTTGATTCCGTATTTAATTCCTTTCGCGGTATAATTGCTTATTATCGCGTTAGAAACGGTGTGATTAAAAAGGGGCAAAAAGTACGCTTCTTCAATACCGGGAAGGACTATAATGCGGACGAAATTGGAATTTTAAAAATGAGTCTGGTCTCGAAAAAAGAAGTTCGGGCCGGAGACGTGGGCTACATTATTTCTGGGATTAAGGCGGCGAATGAAGTGAAGGTTGGCGACACCATTACTACAGCAGAACGCCCTTGTGAAACAGCAATCAAAGGCTTTGAAGACGTTAAGCCCATGGTATTTGCAGGGATTTATCCGGTCGACAATGAAGATTACGAAGAACTACGCTACTCCATGGAGAAACTGCAATTAAACGACTCTTCTCTTGTATTTGAACCGGAATCATCGGCGGCCTTGGGTTTTGGATTTCGTTGCGGATTCTTGGGAATGCTTCACATGGAAATCATCCAAGAGCGTCTAGAGCGTGAATTTAATATGACCGTGATTACCACGGTTCCCAACGTATCTTATCACACCTATATGAAACGGGACGTTGAGGCGCAACTTATCGTGAATAATCCTTCTGAATTACCCGACCCAGCCGGGGTAGATCGGATTGAAGAACCCTACATCAAAGCTCAAGTCATTACTAAATCGGAATTTGTTGGTTCAATAATGACCCTGTGCATTGAAAAACGAGGTGAACTAAAGAATCAAGTGTATCTGACACAAGACCGTGTTGAAATCACCTTTGAAATGCCTTTGGCAGAAATTGTCTTTGATTTTTACGACCGACTCAAAACCGTATCCAAAGGCTACGCTTCGTTTGACTATCATCCGATTGGTTATAAAGAATCCGACCTCGTTAAAATGGATTTACTACTCAATGGGGAGCAAGTTGATGCCTTATCTGCATTAGTACACCGAAGCAATGCCTTTGATTTAGGAAAACGGATTTGTGTTAAATTAAGGGAGTTAATTCCAAGACAGCAATTTGAAATTCCAATTCAGGCAGCCATTGGTGCTAAGGTCATTGCGCGCGAAACGATTAAGGCACTTCGAAAAGACGTAACAGCGAAATGTTATGGAGGAGATATTACTAGAAAACGAAAATTATTAGAGAAACAAAAAGCAGGTAAGAAACGTATGCGACAAGTAGGACGGGTAGAAGTGCCTCAAGAAGCCTTTCTAGCCGTATTAAAATTAAACGATTAATTTAGAATTTATGTACGAAATATTAAAACACACGCACTCTGGGTTACGGTGGGTTGCCCTTATTTTAATCCTAATGGCTATTTATAATTCGATTACCGCGAAAGAATTTACTAAACGAGAAAAGTTGATTAACCTTTTTTCTATGGTCAGCCTGCATACACAATTGCTTCTAGGACTTGTACTTTATTTTATTTCTCCTCGCGTTAGCTTTGCTGCAGGATGGATGAAAGACGCATCCTTTCGATTTTACGGAATGGAACATTTAGCCGGAATGCTCATCGCAATTGCGTTAATCACTGTTGGATATGTAAAGTCAAAGAAGGGCACGACGACGGCGGCGATTTATAAGCCAATTAAACTGTTTTATATTATTGGGTTGATTTTAATTCTTGCAAGTATTCCATGGCCATTCCGAGCAAATTTGGGTGGGGGCTGGTTCTAATGACAAGCTTTTATGTTGCTTGTAACGAATCAAATCCTACCGTTGAAACCTCCAAGACTTCCCTCCCTTTGGGACAAGAATTATATTCCCTACATTGCGCAAGCTGTCACGGAGAATCGGGTGATTTGGGGCTCTCTGGTGCCAAAAATTTAAAAACAAGCGCATTGACTATTTCAGAAATTAAAGCCATTATAAAATCGGGAAAAAATGGGATGCCTTCGTTCCGTGCCATCCTTGGAGCAGCAGCCAACATCGATTCCGTAGCTAATTATGTAAGCACCTTACACGAATAATGGCACACGCAACCATCGAGGAGATTGAAGAGCGTTGCTTATTAGTGGCTGTAATTCATGGGGGTATTGACGAACACTTAGCGCATGAATACCTGGATGAACTTGCCTTTCTAGCAGAGACCGCAGGAGCACGGGCAGAATTTGCGTTTACACAAAAACTCCCGTATCCAAACCCAAGAACGTATGTGGGAGAAGGTAAATTAGCAGAGATCAAAGCCTATGCGGATACCCACAACATCGATGCGATCATTTTCGATGATGAACTAAGTCCGTCTCAAATCAGAAACATCGAACGAGAGCTTAATAGAAAAATCATTGATCGAAGCATCCTTATCTTAGATATTTTCGCCAAACGCGCCCGAACCTTTCACGCTAAAACTCAGGTGGAATTGGCACAGCTACAATATATGTTACCGCGGCTTACCCGAATGTGGACCCACCTTGAACGACAAAAAGGAGGCATTGGTATGCGCGGTCCTGGCGAATCTCAAATTGAAACCGACCGGAGGATTATTCAACAGCGCATTTCCTTAATGAAAGAACGCTTGAAAGAAATAGACAAGCAAATGACCATTCAGCGAGGTAATCGCGGTCAATTGGTAAGAGTTGCTTTAGTTGGGTATACAAATGTGGGCAAAAGCACCTTAATGAACTTGATTTCGAAATCTGAAGTTTTTGCTGAAAACAAACTGTTTGCCACACTTGATACAACCGTACGAAAGGTGGTTATCGACAATCTCCCGTTCTTACTTACCGATACGGTAGGATTCATTAGAAAGCTTCCTAAACAACTGCTAGAGTCTTTTAAGTCTACCTTAGATGAAGTTCGTGAAGCAGATTTATTGGTGCATGTGTTGGATTTAGCACATCCGAATTTCGAAGATCATTTTGAAACCGTGAATACAACCCTGCAAGAAATTGACAAGGAAGAAAAACCAACCATCATTGTGTTTAATAAAATAGATTCCCTGAAAGAAGAGGTTTCTTTGGATGAGTTGAAGCGAACGTGGATGGCTCGATTGGGCGGAAGGCCCGTTGTGTTCATCTCCGCAGTAGACAAAACCAATGTCGATGAATTGAAAATCGAACTTTACCGTGAAGTGCAACGCATATTCAAAATACGCTACCCATATAACGATTTCCTTTATTAAGTAGTAGCACAAAAAAAGGGGCCGCAGCCCCTTTTACTAGAATTCCATTATTTCTTATCGAACAACCACTGATTTAGTAGATGTAAATCCGTTAGAAGCAATTCGAACGATGTAGTTTCCTTTTGCCATGTTTTCTATAGCAAACGTTACAAGTTGAGCACCATTTACGTTGTTAACAACTTGTGAAGCAATTACACGACCTTGGATATCCAATACATCAACGCTGTAATCAGCATTTGCTGCTTCAAAAGAAACATTGATTGCATCAGAAGCAGGATTAGGATATACATTCATTGCTGCAAAATTCTCTTCATTGATTCCAAGAGATCCCGTTTTAAACGGCTTAGTCTCTGAATCACCAAACGCACCACCGCTCAACAACGTTGCTCCAGTTGCATCAGTTACTGAATATGCACCATTTCCGTAATCACAGCAAATTCCATCCCCGTAAGCATCAAGAATCTCGAAACTATAACACTGATTAGCACTCAAGGTTACTTGAACCGGTGTTTGAACCGTTTGACCTGCTTGTTGACCGGTCATGTCTTGCCAGTTTCCACCACCAGAGGCAACAGTTGTACCTGATGAGTTTTTGATGGTCCATGACGTTTCAGAAGCATAGTAGTCTGTGGTAATATTTACAGTAACATACTGGGAAGCGGCCATTAAAGCCGTTGCTACCGTCGCACTAACCGTATTGTTTGCTGCCGATGCATCGCCAGCTGTGGTCACCGCTACCGATAACGCACCTCCGGTAAAGTTTGCGATTGGAGAGCACGTAACGTTTGCCGTTGCATATGTTGCTAAACTTCCTCCATAGGTTCCTGTAGAAACCGTGGTTCCTCCTTGAGTAATCGTTACTGTAGCCGCCGTTAACGGTGATGTTCCATTGTTTTGGATTTGTACCGATGGAGTATATGATCCTTCGCAATGGTTCAAGCTACCCAAATAAGAAAGTGCAGCAACATCCGCAGGATTCGTTGCAGGAGGAGGGCACTCACCTAACAAAGAAGTTAAATTCGCTACCGTTCCAATTGCTCCAGCAACCCCTGATGCAATAATCACTCGGTTCGGGCAAATCACATACATTTCAGGAAAATAATCAATCGTCATACCAGAGCTCTCAAATGAAGCCTGCGTTACCAAGTCAATAATTGGCATATTTTCACCGGTTACCCAGTCACCTTGTGTGTTTGCTCCTGTTCCATTAAGGTCATTTGCATTCGTTTGCGGGTCTCCCTCGACAAAGAATACCATGGCAGCTCCGGCTTGTACCGATCCTGTTGGGCCATATTGGTTGTAAAAGTTATTCAAGTGTCCTGCATTATGATAAGACCAACATGGTCCACACCAAGTAGCAGAAACATCAATAACCACCATCATACCTTGGTCAAGGTAATTGAACAAAGAATGAGAATTTCCGTTGATGTCAGTCAACGTGAAATTGTTCACTACAGTACCAACTGGGGTCTGAGCATACGCTGAAGCACCACAAAGTACAGCTAAAGAGAATAACAATTTTTTCATCGTGTAATTTTTAAGTTTGTGTAAATTTAATGTTTCTTTCTGAACTTATGCAAAAAATCGTAGTTTTTTCTGGGGCCGGTATGAGTGCCGAAAGTGGCATACAAACATTTCGAGATCATGGGGGGCTTTGGGAGCACTATCGCGTGGAAGATGTAGCGACTCCAGAAGCGTGGAAGCGTGATCCTGAATTAGTTACCCAATTTTATAATCAGCGGAGAAAACAAATTATTGAAACAAGCCCAAACGAAGCTCATCTATTAATTCAGCGGTTGGAATCCAGGTATGATGTTACTGTTATTACCCAAAACATCGATGACTTGCATGAACGAGTGGGCAGTCAGAAGGTGTTACATCTTCATGGGAACATTAGATTTTCAAAATCAAGCGGTCCGAATCAAGAACACACGTATTATCCGATTCAAGGGTGGGAACTAAAGGCTGAAGATCGCTGCCCGGAAGGTTATCGCTTGAGGCCCCACGTAGTGTGGTTTGGTGAACAGGTACCTATGCTTGAAGCCGCGGCGACAATCATCGCTCAGGCAGACCAACTGATTATTATTGGCACCTCGCTTCGGGTGTATCCTGCCGCCGCACTCATACATGAAGTAAGCAAACATAGCGCGGTATATTTAATCGATCCAAACGCGAACGAGATGAACTTGCCCTTTGGAGTTCAAGCGATTAAAGAAACTGCTGTGGGGGGAATGAGCCTGCTATATAAGCAACTTACTTCTTGAGTTTCTCTTTAATAAATAACTCGATTGCTCCAACCATTGACGGGGCTTTGGGGTGTGGAGCCGAAACATCAAGCCTTAGTTTGTTACGCAATACAGCGCTGGCTGTGGTTGCACCAAATGCAGCAATAGCCGTAGTGTTTTGTTTGAAATCTGGGAAGTTTTTGAATAACGATTCTATTCCTCCTGGGCTAAAAAACACCAACATATCATAGTAAACATCCTCTAAATCAGACAAATCCGCTGCAACCGTTCTATATAAAACTGCTTTAGTAAAATTAAATTTTTGATCGGTCAATGTTTCCGGAATAGAATCTCGCAGAATGTCTGTACACGGCAATAAATATTTTTCTTGCTTGTGTTTCTTCATGACATCAGCCAGTTGCTCTATAGTTTGCGTACCATGAAATATTTTACGTTTACGATAAGCTATAAATTTTTGTAGATACTTTGCTACAGCCTCCGAAATACAGAAATACTTCATAGATTCCGGAACTTCAAAACGTGTTTCTTCCGCGATTCTGAAGAAATGGTCTGCCGCAATCTTAGAGGTAAGAATAACTGCCGTATGTTCGGCGATGTTCACTTTTTGAGTTCTAAACTCCTTTGCATCTACCCCTTCAACTTTGATAAATGGCCTGAAATCAATTTTTATTTTGTATTTGTCTGCCAAGTCATAATATGGTGACTTGTCTCCTTCGGGCTTGGGTTGTGAAACCAGTATACTTTTTATAGCCAAAATACAGATTTAATGCGTCAATAACTCCAACCAAAATGCCCCAAAAAGCTTTTTAATCAAGACTATAGGTAGCAAATAGACGGTGCAAAGGTACAAAATAATATAATACCAAGGAAATCCCTTTGAAACAGCAAATAAAAAACCGTTCAACAACCGCATTAGTATCGCTAGTATTAGGATCCCAATAAAAATGAACGCACCCCAATTTTTCTGTGTATTAAATACCATGTAGGCATTGGAAAGCGTAAGTGCGATTCCAAATAGAAACCACCACACATTTCCCGTACCAACATATTGTTGGGTAGTCTTAACATCGCTGTTTACGCTCCAAAATATTAGGTAATCTAAATGCCAAACCATTAAAAACAAAAAAGCGGCAACCAAACCAAAAAACAGGGCGGTGTTCACAAAATACGCATCGACCAAAAACCATCCAACAAAAACCAACACGCCAACCAGGGTATTCGTGTATAAAAACACTTTTGACAATGCGTCGAGTTGGATGCGTGAGCCCAATGTGATGTTTTTCCCTGAATCGAAAATTGCACTTAAAAGCGCACCTCTACTTCTGTAGTAAGTAATTGCGAGCAAAGCAGCTTGGATAAACACCAAAGAAATAGCCCAAATTTCAATGACTGGTGTCCTTAAGGTTAATTCCATTTGCACACAAAAGTAATTCTTTTAATCGCGATTTCTAAATCTCTTAATTGTATCTTTGTGCCACAAAACAATCGAAATGAAAACAGATTTATACCAACATCCCGATTATTATGCCCTCGACGATTTATATACTGATGAACATAAATTAATTCGAGACGCCGCAAGGCAATGGGTAAAAAAAGAAGTTTCTCCAATCATTGATGAACATTACGAAAACGCCACATTTCCCAAGCATTTACTTCAGGGTTTAGGAGAAATCGGCGCATTTGGGCCTTACATTCCGGAACAGTACGGTGGTGCGGGCTTAGATCACATTTCATATGGATTAATCATGCAAGAACTTGAGCGTTGTGATTCTGGCCTTCGGTCTACAGCCTCTGTTCAAAGTTCGTTAGTGATGTATCCCATTTGGAAATATGGTTCTGAAGAACAAAAAATGAAATACCTTCCAAAATTAGCCACGGGAGAAATGATGGGGTGTTTTGGATTGACTGAACCGGATTTTGGTTCAAACCCTGGAGGAATGATTACCAACTTTAAAGAGGATGGCGACCATGTAATACTCAACGGTGCTAAAATGTGGATTTCCAATGCTCCGTTTGCTGCAATTGCGGTAGTTTGGGCCAAAGATGAGAACGGTAGAATCCACGGGCTCATCGTGGAGCGGGGAATGGAAGGGTTTTCTACCCCAGAAATGCACGGAAAATTATCCCTTAGGGCTTCATCTACTGGTGAATTAGTATTTGAAAATGTGCGCGTGCCCAAAAGCAATATTCTTCCCGGTCGCTCCGGACTTGGTGCACCACTCAGTTGCTTAGATTCCGCAAGGTTTGGAATTGCTTGGGGAGCTCTAGGTGCGGCTATGGATTGTTACGATCAAGCGGTAAGATATTCGAAAGAACGTATCCAATTTGGAACTCCCATCGGAAGCTTCCAATTGATTCAGAAAAAATTAGCCGAAATGCTCACAGAAATCACCAAAGCGCAATTATTAACGTTCCGCTTAGGCCAGTTGCGCAATGAAGGTAAAGCGACAACCGCTCAAATTTCAATGGCAAAACGAAACAACGTTGAAATCGCATTAAATATCGCTCGTGAAGCTCGTCAAATTCATGGGGGAATGGGAATTACCAGTGAATATTCCATGATGCGTCACATGGCAAACTTGGAATCCGTGGTTACTTACGAAGGTACACACGACATCCACTTACTTATTACCGGGATGGACATCACCGGAATACCCGCATTTACTCGCGAACATTAAATTTATTCTGGGATTTGGTCTCCGCGTAAGCGACGAATTGATAGGCGTGCCTCCTCGGAATAAATACTTCCTGGATATTGGTCGATGAGCTTTAAATAAGACTCCATGGCCGCCGTATCGTTTTTACTGTGAATGCGTTGAATGGTCGCTAAATGAAAGAGTGCATCATCCGCCAGCAATTCCGTGGGATAGGTGCTTACAACCCGTGTATAGTATTCCGCTGCTTGATCCCATTGCCCTTGTAATTCATAAGCCTTACCTTTCAAATAGATCAAGTCATCATTTAACACAGACTGTGGGAATTTAGTGGAAATTGTATCCATCCATTGAAAGGCTTCTGAATAGCGATGTTGAAGCAACAACAACTCGCTTTTCGCATAGGCGCTCATGGCCTCATAATTGCTGTCCAACCCATAGTTTTCGAGAATCAACAAAGATAATTGCATCGCATCATTGCTTATAAACTTGGAGGTTGCTTGTTTTAATACATCTAGTTGAGATTGTGCAAATTCAAATTCTCCATCAAAGTAAAAAATTCGGGCGTTTTTAAATTTAGCTTCATTGCCAATTGCTTCAAACTTAAACGCCTCGTCAATTTGCATGTACAACAACGAAGCTTCCCAGATGCTATCCATCACAACACAAACATCCGCCAATTTCATTTTATATCGGGCACGCTGCATGTCGGTAAGACCTTGGCTTTTCATCGCTTGCTCCAGAAAGCCCTTGGCTTTTTTTCCTTCATTGGCATAAAAGCCCAAAATTTCAGCGTATTCCAAGCCGATTTCAGGCCCAACTCTTACTGAAAATTGTTTGTTTTCAATAACTTCTTCATACGAACGAATAATTTCAGTTAATTCTTCTGGACGAAAAACACGTTCAGTAGTGACTTCAGTGAAATATACATTTAGTAACATCCGCTGCGCCTCTACAGCGCGATTAAGAGAAAGGCTAATAACTTCCTTAAACGCTTTTTTTGCTAATTCATATTGTACATTTTCAAGGCAGGTATTGCCGAAATCAATCAAGTAACTTCCGTCCCCACGCATGCGTTTTTCCAAGGATGATACTTGGTTATATGCCGCACTAAAATTCTTGTTTTGTAAAAAAAACCAAATCAACATCTCGGTATATACCGGATTGGATGGGTCTTTTTGACTGGCAGACAAAACACTCGCCTTCACTTGTTTAATTTCCTCTGATTCCTTGGTGAAATCGAAAATACCCTCTATTTCTAATTGAACCTGTTCTTTAAGTTCTGGCTTTTTTGATAGGGCCATCAAATATTGGTCAAGCGCTTTAATCGTTTCTCCTTTCGCCATATAAATTTGACCATACCACAATTCATAGGGATAGAACTTGAGGTTCTTTTTCGCTTGATCAATGACGTCTTTCGCCCAATCATATTCATCAATGGATAATAAATTCGACAGTACTTCTTGAATTTCCTTGATGTCGTAAAACTCATGCTTGAGCACTTCATTTTTTATCCGTTTCGCTTTTTCTAACTCTTCATTTCCTTTGTAAAAAAAATAAAACTGAATTTTTAGCACTAAATCTGTGGGGTTCGCGGCGGTTTGTTTTTTGAATATTTTCTCAGCGCCTTTTTTATCTCCTGTATTTACTAAGCAATCCAAATAACGGCTGAAATATACCTTAGATGGCTCATTCGCGTAAAGCTTTTCATAATAAAGCACCGCCTTTGTGAACTCTCCATTTAGGTAATAATGTTGCGCTAATTGAATGTCTGTTTCGCTTTGGCACCAAGCGCTCCACACAAGCGTAGAGAAAAAGAAAGAAAGGAACAGATTTTTCACCGCTTACCGTAATTTACTTGCTAACGCCGATAATTTCGGATGTAACAACTGGTATTGTTCCTTCATGTCTTTAAGGGCTGCTATTAACTCTGTCGTTCTCAATTTTAATGCCGAAACATTCTTCGTTTCCTTTGCAATATAGGCGTCGTATTTCTGGCGCTTTCCAAATCCATTTGAAATGTCGGAGTGAAGATTCGACAAACGCTTCTTTTCGTCGGCAAATGCCTTTTTTAAGGCCACGTACTGACGGTTAATTGGCGCTATTTTTTTACTCGTCAATTTAAAGGCGTCCATGTTTGCGGCATAAGTTCGATCTACGGAGTCTAACACCACGTGACTTTTCAAGAAGAGCTGTAACTCCATCATGTTTTGGCGCATTGCCGATAATGTATCAGGAAAGCCTTGCTCCATCCAGCTTGATAAGCCTTGAGTTTTGGCCTGCAACTGCTCAACACTTCGAAGTTGTTCCTTTTGCTTAAAATCGGAACAAGATCCCAAAAAAAAGGCACAAGAAAGAAGCGCGATTAGTCTTTTCATTGGTTAAATATAATCAAATCCCGTGTAGGAATGTAGCGCAGCAGGAATGGTAATTCTCCCGTCGGCGTCTTGGTGGTTTTCTAATAACGCAGCCATTACACGGGGCAATGCCAACGCCGAGCCATTCAGGGTGTGGCAAAGTCTTGTTTTCTTATCGTGGTCTTTGAAGCGAAGCTTTAAGCGGTTCGCCTGAAACGTATCGAACCGAGAAACGGAACTAACCTCTAGCCATTTCTGTTGAGCTGCAGAATAAACTTCAAAATCATAGGTCATGGCAGAAGCAAAACCCATATCTCCTCCGCACAACCGCAATACGCGATATGGCAATTCAAGTTTTTCTAAAAGGCCTTTTACATGTTCAACCATTTCGTTCAATGCCTTGGCCGAATGCTCGGGATGCTCAATTCGAACGATTTCCACTTTATCAAATTGATGTAAGCGATTCAGTCCTCTCACGTCCTTGCCGTATGAACCAGCCTCACGTCGAAAACATGGCGTATAACCGCATAATTTGTATGAAAAATTAGGGTGCTGTATAAGTTCATCTCTGAAAATATTCGTCAATGGAACTTCTGCAGTTGGGATTAGGTACAAATTGTCCGTAGCATCATGATACATTTGCCCTTCCTTGTCTGGCAGCTGTCCGGTGCCAATACCACTGGCTTCGTTGACCATCAGAGGCGCTTGATACTCCATATATCCTGCGGCGGATGCTTCATCTAAAAAAAATGAAATTAATGCGCGCTGTAATTTAGACCCTTTGCCTCGATAAAAGGGGAACCCTGCTCCAGTTACTTTTACCCCAAGTTCAAAATCGATGATTTCTTTTTCTTTACATAAGTCCCAATGTGGTTTTGCTTCAAAATGAAATTCGGGAATTACGCCGTGTTCGAATACCAACTGATTGTCATCTGGATTTTTTCCTTGGATAACTTCATCCGTAGGGGTGTTTGGAATTTTATATAAGAGCTGTTGAATCTCTAATTCTAAGGCATCCGCCGAGGATTTCAAGCTTAGCTCTTGCTGTTTAAGCACGGTGGTTTGTTGCTTTAGATCATTCCCCTCCTGTATTCTCCCTTCCTTGTAACATTGCCCAATTTCTTTGGCAATGCTATTCGATTCCTCCAAGGTACGGTCCAATTCCTGTTTAATCCCTCGCCATTGTGCATCCAAGGTTAACAATTCGTTGATCGTTGATTCAGCGTTAATGTTCCGTTTGGCTAAGGCAGTAATTATCTGCGCTTGGTCGGTACGAATTCGGGATAATTCAAGCATGTTTCGTTAAAGTGATTTAGTACAAAAATAACACGGTTCATTGGTTTACGGAAGGGTTTTTATCATTTTCTGATACCGCTCCGTTTGTGTAAAGGCCCCTAAACATCCATAAGTCTGTTTGTGGGTTCTGTACGCTTCAATTCGATTTCCTGGGTCAGGGTGTGTGCTAAGTATTTCTGGGGGACGGGCTCCGCTTTCTTTGGATATTTTCTCAAAAAACAAGGCCCCCGCATCTGAGTTATAGCTCGTTGGACACAAATATTTTACGGAACACTCATCTGCTTCCTTCTCGTGGGTGCGTGAAAAGGAAAGCCCAATAAGCGAACTCGTGACTTGTTTAATTAATTCTCTATCCCCCGCTACCAAACTTATAAGCGTTTGAACTCCATACATTTTGGTGAGTTGGCGGGTACTGTGCCTCAGGTCTGCATGCCCCATCTCGTGTCCTAATACTCCCGCTAATTGATCCTCTGCCTCTAAATATTTTAATATTCCTGTGTATATGTAAATATATCCCCCGGGTGCGCAAAACGCATTCAGGGTGGAATCGTCATGGATGATTCTTATCCTCCAAGGGAATTCAGATTTAAAATGCACTTGTCCACTGTTGAGTAATGAATCCCTTATGCTATATACATAGCCATAAATTGCTGGATATACCGTGGAATCTAATATGATCATTTCGCTGCTGTCGCCTTCAATCTCTTCGCGAACCTGTTCTCCTAAGGCGAGGTCATCTTGTAACGAAAATAAGTTCACGGCATTTTCAGCGGAACCACAGCCCATCAGGAGTGTGATGCAACAACCCAAAGTAACTAACATGCGTTTCATAAGACAAATTTAGCGCTTTCAGTGATTGATAAACGCTCGATTGTTGATTAATCCTTTAGAAAGCGTCATTTCATATAGACGCTTTGTATAATTTTGACTGCATTGTGAATCTATGAATATAAAAATCAGCAATAAAGGACGGTGTCCCCTGCCCAGCTATGAGACATCCGGCGCCGCAGGAATGGATGTGCGGGCGAACCTTACAGAAGCGATATGTCTTCTTCCTGGAGAACGCAGTTTAATCCCTACTGGGTTATATCTAGAGCTCCCATCGGGAATCGAGTGCCAAGTTAGGCCTCGAAGCGGGCTTGCCCTTAAGAAAGGAATTACAGTGCTTAACACCCCGGGTACAGTAGATTCAGATTATCGGGGAGAAGTTGGGGTCATTCTTATTAATCTTTCTGCGGAAGACTTTATTGTTGAGCCAAATGACCGCATAGCACAATTGGTCTTTTGCCCTGTAATACACGTGACATTAATTGAATCCGACACCTTAAACTCATCTAGTCGTGGTGCAGATGGGTTTGGCAGTACCGGAAAAAACTAAACTGACTATGAATATAATTATCCCGATGGCAGGAAGAGGCAGTAGGCTGAGGCCCCATACCTTAACCATACCCAAACCACTAATTCCGGTGGGTGGGATTCCCATTGTACACCGCCTAGTGGCTGACATTGCTTCTGTGTGCGGTTCAGCGATTGAGCATATCGGCTTTGTAACAGGGGACTTTGGAGAAGAAACTGAACGTGAATTATGTGAAATTGCAGCATCCTTTGGTGCTCAAGGACATATATTTCATCAATTAACCCCGCTTGGAACTGGGCATGCTGTATTGTGTGCTGAGCCCTTATTGGAGGGTCCGGTTGTGGTTGCTTTCGCAGACACCCTATTTAGAGCTGATTTCTCTATAAACCCGAACGATGAGGGAATTTTGTGGGTAAAACGAATCCCTAACCCAGAACAATTTGGGGTTATAAAAATGAACGAGCGCAATGAAATTATTGACTTTGTTGAAAAGCCCTCCGAATTTGTCTCTGACCTAGCGATGATTGGTATTTATTATTTTAAAAATGGGCAGGCCTTACATGAAGAACTCCGTTATTTAGTGGACCATGCGGTCATAAAAAGCGGAGAATACCAATTGCCGGATGCACTTAGGAGGCTTACAGAAAAAGGAACGATATTTAAACCTGGAGAAGTTCAAGAATGGTTAGACTGTGGGAATAAAACCGTTACCGTTGAAACGAATGCCCGGGTGTTAGATTATGATCAAATGGATGGAAAACTGAACGTTTCAGCTTCTGCAGCGATCTCACAAAGTGTGGTGATTCCACCCTGCTTCATTGGAGAAAATGTTGTGATTTCAAACTCCGTCGTGGGTCCACATGTAAGTGTCGGTTCCGGAAGTGTAATACAACATACGGTTATATCCAACAGTATTGTACAACAAAAAACCAGCATTTCTCACAAGAATCTAACGGGATCAATGGTTGGAAGCCATGTAACCATCCATGGGACTGCGTCAGATTTGAGCGTGGGTGATTATACAGAATGGCATGAATAAACGCATACTTTTTATCGCCTTACTCAGCGCTGTACTGGGTTGTAAACCTGTTGAAGAAACGAGTGCTAATGCCGATGTCCCGATCATTCAACAATACCACGAAGGACTAAGGGCTTATTTTAAAGGGGATTACGCCGCTGCTGATAATATGGCCACCCGAGTAATTGCGCTAAACCCTCAACATGACGGGGCCTTGTATTTAAAATCTAAAATTTATTACGACCAAGGGCGCTTAGATGAATCCGCAAAGTTCTTGTTAAAAGCGGGAATGGCCGATCCCAACAATGAGTATTTATCCACAGAAATTGCCTTTATGTATAGCTCGATGGGCAAGTATAATGAAGCAGGATTAATCTTTGATAAATTAATATCCGCGAAACCTAGAGAGCGCTCTTATTATTTTGGTGGGTTTGAAAACTATCTACAAGCAAAAAACTACAAGGCAGCGGTTCGCGTCATTGGGCTGCAAGAAGCAACGTTTGGTTTCTCCATTGAGACCTGTTTAAATCGATACAAAATTCACTTGGCCCAAAACGATGTCAAAGAGGCCATACAACAGCTCGAAAAGGGAATAAAAACATTTCCAAATGAACCCTTATTTTTAGCGAATTTAATTGATTTATATTTCCAACAAAATCAACACCATAAGGCAATTCCATTATTAGAGCAACTATGCGACACAGACCCAACCAACGGTATGGCGAAATTTGTTTTTGGCGAATATCTAATGAATACCGGACAAAAAGCACGGGGGGAAAAGCTGCTTGCTGAGGCTGTGTTGTTAGACGGGCCAAGCATTGAACAAAAGTCGGAAATCTTATTGGCCAAACAAAAACGCAATGGCTGTACGGAAGAGAACCTCACCTTATTTAAAAATTTTGTGCAGACTTCGCCCAATGCTCTCATTGGACGTACCTTATTGGGAGATTTATTCGTCCAATGTAATCAAACTGATTCTGCCCTAGTTCAATATAAAACAGCGGTCGCCTTAAATCCTGAGGCTTACCCCATATGGAAACAACTGTTGTTAATCACTTACAAGGAGGAGCAATGGGATTCCTTGGCACACCTGAGTACAGCATGCCAGGCATTGTTTCCGGTACAACCCATGCCGTATCTAACACTGGCCATCGCTAACAACAAGACGGGGCAATTGGATGATGCGGAACAAGCCCTTGATGCAGGAAGCGAACTGATTGTCAGTGACGATCCAGCATTGGTGGCGGAATTTAGCTTTCAGCGCGGTGTTTTAGCATTAAATAAAGGGCAGGCCAGTAAGGCAACAGCCTGGTTTAATCAAGCGATAACGCTTCAACCGGAAAATCTTGAACTTAAAGCAGATATCGGCAATGAAGCGCTTAGTTATGCTGAATTAACCACTTATGCAGACTCCCTCATCGCAGAATGTCTTACGCAGGAACCCAGTAATCCGAAATTTATGGCCATTAAAGGACGGCTTTTTTACATTAAAAATGACTTGCTGTTGGCAAATTCTTGGATAGAAAAAGCAATTATTCATGGTTATCCCCAAAAATTAGGGGAAGAATGGCTCGGAGATTGTGCATTTAGGTCCGGTAATCTAGAACGGGCCAAATACTACTGGTTAAATGCCGCACGTTTGGGTAACTGTACTGAACGTCTAAAGCAAAAAATTAACTCCTTATGAAAATGCTACTCCTCGTTACAATCGGTATGCTTAGCATAACTATAAGTTCTTGCGCGCGAAGCAATACGGCTTCCATTAATCCCATTGCTCAAGCAACGCCAACAAAACCTATTGTAACGGAACTAATAAATAAAACCTCTTGGATTGATAGCATTCATTCGCAATCCTGGAGATGGATGTATGGCAAGTATACAACGAACTACACAGATGGAAGCCGAAGTTTTAGTTTTAAAACTAGCTTGAAATGCAGTAAAGATAGCGCGCTAAATGCCCTTGTGTCCTTTGCGTCAATTCCAATTTTTAATGCCCTAGCCACACCGGACAGTTTAATTTATGTAAATAAAAAAGACCGCTGTTATGGAAAACAGCCCATTGCATCTTTCAAAGAACTCCTCGGCGTTGAATTGTCGATGAAGAACATTCAGGAATTATTCTTGGGCTTTCCTTTGGGATACAAAGATTCCGCGATGTATACCAGCGAATTTAATGCGCTTGGTGACTCAACAACTATGAGTGGAATACTCGACGGCGGAAAACCCATCGAATACCGTTATGGTTCCTCGGTGAAATCACCTCGTTTGGCCTGGCAACGCCTAATTAGTCCTGAAGATTCAACAGAAGTACTGGTACAATACGATCAATGGGTTAAGCATGGACTCATGGATGTCCCATCCCTAATTCATGTTTCGATAAAAACTAAAGAACAGAACATTCACGTGATGTTGACGTATGACAAGTTCGAACTGAATAGCCCTCAAGAGATTTATATACAAATACCCGACGATTATGCGCCTTGCAAGTAGTTTATTACTCGTGTTTTTCTTTATAGGATTTGGATTTAGTCAGCAAAACCCTGACAATTTAAAAAAGGAACAGCGGAAGCTTGAAAAGAAAATATCTCAAACGAAATCGCTACTAAAAAAAGTACAAGCAAACTCTAATAATTCATTACACGAGGTTAGGCTCCTGGATCACCAAATAAAAAGCCGAGAAGCCTTAGTTAGGGTTTTCGATAGTCAGGTAAAAATGGCTGAGATTAAAATACTTCAGAAAAAAAATGATGTAAGCAGGTTAAAGAAACGATTGGTTAGACTAAAAGATCAATACCGAAAAATGCTTCGTTTTGCCTATAAAAAAAGAAACAATACCGGTCGGCTTATGTTTCTACTCTCTGCCAATACATATCAAGAGGCGGTTCGTAGAAATAGTTACCTCAAAAAAGTGGCTCATTTACAGCGACGTCAAGTTGACCTCATAAAACAACATCAATCTTTAATTGAGCGAGAAATTGCTCAGATTAATACCGAAAAAACGGAAAAGGAACTCACCTTATATGAAAAAAAAGCAGAAAAAGAAAAAATCGAAGCGGATAAACAGCAAAAAGAAAAATCCTACTCTAAGCTGAAGAAAGAAGAGGAAAAGTTATTAGTGCAACTCAAGGAAGAAGAAAAAAAGCGTAAAAAGATTGAGGGTCAAATTCAATCAGCCATCTTAGCCGAGGCTCGCAAAGAAGAACAACGCAGGAAAGAGAAAGAGAAAGCCAATGTTAAGGCATCAACTCCAACGGAGGCAAATAAAACCTCCACGAATACGTCCACTCCAACGTATAAACCTGAAACATTATCTTCAGAAGGTACTGTTGCTGGGAAGAACTTTGAATCCAATAAAGGAGGATTACCTTCCCCGGTAAGCAACGGAACCATTACAAGTCGATTTGGTAAAAACGCACACCCAACGCTAAAAGATGTGTATGAAAACAATAACGGGATTGACATCTCTTGTAGTGCGGGATCGAGTGTCCGTGCCGTTTATGAGGGGGAAGTGAGCTCTGTGTTCGGCATTGCTGGTGCAGGTAAGGTCGTAATAATCAAACATGGAAATTATCGTTCCGTGTATAGCAACTTATCCGCAGTATCGGTCAGTGTTGGTCAAAAAGTAAGCAGTAAACAATCCATAGGGACGCTCATAACCGAAGGAAACATATCCACATTACATTTTGAGATCCATAGCGTGAGCGGAATCAACACTACCCCCTTGAATCCCTCCGTTTGGTTGAGTCGTTAGGCGACTATTTAGCAAGAATAACACTGCAATCATGCCATAAACGGGTACTGCGGCTTTATCTGTATCTAAAAAATTATTCAAAAATGCGTGAATAAAATAGGTAGAAACAGAAAATAACATGCCCAATCCAATGATGAAGAACGAATGATTTACGCCCCGAGCACGCTGGATGAAGGTTAATAAATAATAAAACACGCCCCCAACAAAGAGGATAAACAGTACAAAACCCAATAATCCGGTTTCTGACAACGCACTTAAATACTCACTATGTGCATTCCCCATATCTCCAAAGTTTGTCGAAATAATTGTTAAATTTTCCGGCTCTTGAAAGCGTGCATATTCAAAGGCATATGTGGCGGGGCCGAAACCAAAAACAGGACGTTCTTTGAACATTTCAAGGGCGCAAGACCACCGATTAATGCGTTCTAAATTCGATGCATCCGTTGTAACATTTGCGGCGCTTTGAAGCCGTTCATCAAATGCCTCTGTGGTATGTTCTGTTTTATTTCTTGCTAATTCCATTTGAATTGAATCTTGCTTCCAAAACAGAACCCCAAAAGCAACAATTGCCAGCGCTAACACATAGGTAAATCTTACCTTAAAAAATACCAGTAAAGAAACTACCAAGGCACCAAAGACGCTCAACCATGCCGCTCGCGTATATGAAAAATATAAGCCTAATAAAATGATTAAAAAGAGTACCCCTAAAATTAGGGTAGATAAAGGAGTCTGTTTTTTCATCAAAAACAACATAACAGGAAAAGGAAAAACTAGGGCTACAGCCGCTCCATAAATGGTGTGATCCTTATAAAACGGTGACATCACCCAATGGCTTTCTTTTTCACCAAACCCATAGCTGGCATGGTTTAACAGTGTATAAACAATGACCAAGGTCGTCCCTATGGTTAAGAGCCAGAAAAACCGTGGTACAGCGCCTTTCTTTGACAATAGAACTGGACCAAAAAACAAGATCGGAATAAGAAACCAAAGTCGAGATAATAGGGATTTGAAAGAAACCAGTGGGTTAGTGCTCGTCACGCTACAAATCACTAACCACGCTAAGTAACCCAAAAGCATTAAAATAAGCGGATGTTTAAAAAAGCCATGGTCGATAATGGAGGCTTTTAATTGATAATAAACGAGTAAGAGCATGATGCCAAAAAGCAAGGGTTCTGTGGGCAGAAACAAGCCAAATTGATCGGTATATTCTTCGATATTTACAGAAAGTGGCGTGAAAAAGACAATGGATTGAAATAAAAAATCGATGTGGTAAATAGCCACGTATAATACAGCAAGAAACACAGGAATAGACAACAGATAAAGCCAATCGAAATAAAACGCTAAGCCCATGAGTAAGCCCACAAGGCCTCCTGCAATGATTGCTCCAATCGATTTCACACTTAAGAAGCCCGAAGTTCGTTGTATTTCTCCCACAACAACAGTGAAAAAAGACCAATAAAAAATGCGGCCAACGTAGAAACTAGAATTATTACCGCGCGCTTTGGTTTTTCCTTTTTATCCGCTTTCACCGCTCGTTCTACAATAAACTTATGATTAAACCTGGCATGGGCATCAGATTCCGCTTGTTCGTAAGAAATATTAAAATCCTCAATTTTTACAATCTTCTCATTTCTCATGTATTCGAGTCCATCATACATTGCCCCATACTTCATATTGATGTCAATCTTCTTTTTTAACTCCGCTCGATCCGTTGGGTTTTTTGAATCCACATATGCCTGAAATAAATTTGAGCGCACATCTAACGCAATCACTCCTAAATCCGCCAAGCTGTCTAATTTCTTTAAAATTGCATCCCGATCCCGTTTCATTTGTGCCAATTTTCGCTCATTCACCTTGAATGCCGGAATGGTCCGCTCCCCTATCATTTCATTCTTTACCGTATCGATTAAATCCACGATTTTATTTGCAATCTTGGCTGCTAACTCCGGGTTCTCATCAAGCACATCGATTCGAATTGAACCGAAACGGGTGCGATTGAACGAAATGTGATTATTGTAGGCTTCATTTAATTTGAACTGTTTATTTGCGCCTGTTGGATCAATTTCGTAATGTTTCATAAGTTGAAATTCAGACACCACTTTATCGCGGATCCGCGAACTTTGAAGGATTTGAACCAGTTGTTCTGCCTGCTCTTCTTCTCCAAAATCCATGGCTGCTGCCTTTGCATTACGTTGTTCAGAAAACGAAACACTGCTCGTAGCCGCAGGAAAGACAATAGCTGTGCTTAAATATAATGGCGTCATTAAAAAGGCAATAACACCAGAAAGTACTGCGGCAGAGGCGGTAAATACAAACAATTTTTTACGATTAATCCAAATAAATTGAATCAAACCCTTGCTTGCGTTTTTTAACTCCTCTTGTTGATTACTCATATACTGAAATATTGTGCTGCGAAGATACAGCTATTCAAAGACTTGTAAAAACGATTAATTCCCAATATTATTGGATATCTTCTTTTAGCTGCCAAATTTGACGCAAGGATTTCAGATCGATGATGGAATAAGCAAAGGAAAAAACCAGCACCAAAATAAGGTCTACAATCAGGGCTTGAGACTCCGGAATATTCGGCTGTACTAACCATTTAATTCCATAAAGGGAGCTAACTAGCATAACAAATGCAACAAGGGACCTTGCAGAAAAAAATACGTTTAATCTTTTATAGGAGATAACTACTAATACTGTGGAGACAACTCCTTGTGTTATAAATGCTGAAATCGCGCATCCAATAGCGCCAAGTTTGGGAATTAAAATCAAATTGCTCAAGACGGAAACGAGAACTCCAAGGAGCGCTGTGAGGTTTAATAAATTCAAATTACCCCCTGCCGTCAACAAGGTGCCGAAAATAAAATTAAAACTCATGGCAGTAAACGCCATCATTAAATATTGAAAAACCAAAATCGAGGCAGAATCAACCTTATCGCCATAAATTAGATGGAGAAAATAAGACCCATGATAACTCACAATAAATAAAATCCCTAGGGAGCCTCCCACCAATAATTTCCCGGTGATTTGTACAAGTTCCAACAACTCGTTACTTTTTTGATGAAGCATCCTGCTGAAAACAGGAAAAAGTAAGCCTGCAAAAATCATCCCCAACATATAAAGCGCATCCAAGAGGCGATATCCCTGTGCATAAACTCCGGCTTGATAATTCCCCGCAGCAGAAATTTGTTTAAGCAAGACAACATCTGACCGATTATATAACAACATCAAGAGTACCAATAACGCGAATGGGAAGCTACGGGTTAGCACATCTCGGATATATACCTTATCAAATGTCGGCACTAGACTCTTTATCTGTGTTCTCAGCAACCAGATTGCAGTGAATAAGGTTAACGCGTAGCCAAGGGTTTGCGCCAACACAAAATTAAAAATAGTAATGCTTGGGATGGAAAATAAAAGAGCGGCACCCATGATCAAGATTAATATCGCGCGATCAAGTACAGAAATTAAGCTATCCGTTCTAAACAAATGTAAGCCCGAGAATAAACTGCGAATGAAGGCAATCGATTGAATTAAAAATTGATTAAACACTAAAAGTGTTAACAAGGTAAATTGCCCTGAACCTAAGTTAAACATCCAGGCGCTCCCGTAAACGAGCACTACATACAAAAGGAAAAGTAATAGCCTAAGATAGAAGACTTTACTCACATGTTGATTCAAGTGTGTGGTGTCTTGCGCAATAAATCGAGTAGTGAAGTTATTAATGCCAAGGTCTAAAAAAATATTAAACACAAGGCTGAGCGATAGCAGCACAAAATACTGCCCATATGCCTCATTGCCCAATACACGCTGTACGCCAGCATCAATGACCAACACAGAAAAGGGTTTAATCAGCAGGTTAAGGAAAAGAGACAGTGCCAAACTCGAAAAGAACCGCTTTTGCATGCCTCAAAGGTAGCAGTTATTTAATAATCAATTTAAAGCCTATTCCATGGATATTCATGATTTCAATGGCTGGGTCTTCACTGAGTAACTTTCTGAGTTTCGCAATGTAAACGTCCATGCTCCTTCCATTAAAGTAATTATCATCTCCCCATACGGCTCTAAGCGTGGCTTGCCGATCAAGAACTTCATTTACATTTCTTGCCAATAGGGTAAGCAGTGCGTTTTCTTTCGTGGTAAGTTTCTTTTCCCCTGTACTGGAATAAAGTATGCTTTTATGAGGGTCAAATGCTAAGGCTCCAATGCTTAGTTTTTCTGTTTTCGCAGAAGAAGCATCGCCCACCCTTCGTATGATTGCTTGGATTCGAGCAATTAGCTCTTCCATAGCAAAGGGTTTTGTAAGATAATCATCCGCCCCTACCTCAAAGCCTTTAAGCTTATCATCCTTCATGCTCTTGGCGGTTAAAAAAAGGATGGGTGTTTTTTTGTCGGTCAATCTAATTTCCTTAGCCACAGAAAACCCGTCTTTCTCGGGCATCATAACGTCTAAAATTATAAAGTCAATGGTATTAGTAAATGACCGGTAATAGGAAATCGCTTCCTCACCATTTTTTACCCACTTGGTTTGAAACCCTTTAGAATTTAAAAAAGTGGTGAGTAAGGTTCCCAAGTTCTCATCGTCTTCTGCTAATAAAAAATGTTGTTTCATTGTTTTTTTATTTAAAGATTACTTCAAATACCGTTCCTTTTTGTTCTTCGCTCGTTACATTTATTTTCCAACCGTGGGCATCGGAGATTGCTTTCACGTAACTCAATCCTAATCCAAACCCTTTTACGTTGTGTATATTGCCTGTTGGCACACGGTATAAATTATCGAAGATTTTAGGCAGGTACTCTTTAGGAATTCCCATTCCACGGTCCTTAACGAATAAATGAATGTTATTATTTTGATAACTGATTAAAATATTAATGTCGGGATCCTCTGGAGAATATTTGATCGCGTTGTCTAGTAGATTCGCAATTAAATTTGTGAGGTGTAATTTATCTGCTAAAAACATCACGGGATCTCCCTTTTGTTCAACCAGGATGGAGGCCCGTTTTGACTTATTGAACAATGCTACATTAACCTGATTTTGAATGATTTCATGCAGATTGATTGGTTCTTTGTGAAGTACCAAATCTCCTTTGGAAATCAAAGCACTCTGAAGTATTCCTTCGACTAAATTTCCAAGCCGTTTATTCTCTTCAGCGATCATTTGTATGTAGGGTGAAATTTCTTGGGACGACGTCGCAGAAACAACATCCGTATCATTAAGTGCTTGACACGCTAACGATATCGTTGAAATGGGTGTTTTAAACTCATGCGTCATATTAGAAATAAAATTGGATTTTATTTCAGACACTACTTTTTGTTCCTTAATGGTTCGGATTAGAAAAAACAAGGTTGAACTCATCAAAATCCCAAGTAGGCCTGTGATAATGAAGTAAGATTTCATTCCTTTTAATAGAAACGACCGTTCTTTTGGGAAGTAAACGGTTAAAAATAGTTTTTCATTGATCTTATCTGTTGGGAAGAGTTCAGTACTAAATCCTTTTGTGGGTTGATTTCCTGTGGCATAATTTAAATTGGCTTCGGAAAAAGCCAAGGGTCCCCCTTGCTCTAGAGAAATAGTGAATTTATATTTCCTAGGCAATTCTTGCCTTCCGAGTTCGTTAACAATAATCGAATCGATTAGGGCTAATTTGATGCGTTCTTGCGGTTTGTTGTACACATTTTCCTTAAACGCCTGGAGCATGAGCTCATTCATGAATTTGGCTTTTTTAAAAATGTGTTGCAATAACTTCTGGTTTAAGTGAATCGTTATGTTATCGGAGACGGGGTTGCTGCCATTTTTTGAGGAGGAAACAAAATCCTGTAATTGACGAACATCTTTTATGAGGGTTGTTTGTTCTGTTCTTACTCCTGAAAGCGTATCGCGAGTGGAGCCTTTAATTACAATGTAGGGTTCAATTCTATTATTTATGATAATGCTCGTGTCCTTAATAGAAACCTGTTGATTCGAGGCCATCATCCCCTCAAATTCACGTTCGAGTATTTTTTTGTATTGGGCGCTAAAGTCTTGACGAATGATCGCATTATAGCGTTGGTTATCCACCAGTTTTTCGTGTATGTATCCTATTTTTTCAATGCATCGAAAGGCTTCATTGTTGAATTGTGCTTTCTTTTGACTGTATAATTGCACCAATTGAAATACTTCATATAGTCCAAGAACTCCAACCAAAACAATGGCGGAAATCGTTAATGCCTTAATTCGTACTTTATTTATCACAATAAGGCACTAAGATGCACATGAAAAAAAGAAATAAGAAACGGATTAACGTTTTTTAAGATTAACGAACCAAGGTTACGTGACCTGTAAATTGAACTACCTTATCAACATCTGGCATTTTAATGTTGATTAGATACGTATAAACCCCAGGTTGGGCATCTAATCCTTCGACACCATAGGAACCATCCCAACCAACTTCTAGGTTATTGGTTTCAAATACAACTTCTCCCCAACGGTTGTAGATTTTCATATTGTAGTTATATGGGTCGAAACCAACTGGGAAGAGGGGCTTGAACGATGGATTAAATGGATCTCCGTCCGGTGTAAATGCGTTCGGGATATAATACAATCCTCCCACCTGAGCACCAATAGTTATTTTAGTACTGTCTGAGCAACCAAAGGCAGTTGAGGCAGTTAAGGATACCGTATACCCCGCTTGTGTGCCGATAAACATGTGCGAAGGAGAAAAATCAGTGGAGCCTTCTCCATCGCCGAAACTCCACACATAGTTTATTCCACCAATGCTGGTATTCGTAAATTCTACATTTTGTGAAGATTCTGTAAATACAGCAACCGAGGAAGAAAATTCTGCGGTAGGAAAGCCTTCCGTGCATACCGCGCCAAGCATTGAAGCACTGTCAATACACCCATTCAACGTTCCAATTACAAAAATGGAATAACATCCACCTCCCGTATATAAATTCTGAACAGAAGACCCTGTTCCAGAGAAATTATTGGTTGATGACCACTGATAAGTGGTAGCAGGATTGGGTGCATCGATGGACATTGTTACATTCAGTGGAATACAACCCCATGTAGTATCCAAACTAAAATCCATGAGCGGTAAGGGTTTAATTGTTACAACACCATTCGCCAAATTACTTAAGCAATTATTTAGCACGTATTGGGCTTGATACGTAGTAGATGCGAGTGGAGCAACTGTAATCGTATTGGTGATTTCATTGGTTGGTGTCCATAAAAACGAACCTCCAGGCAAATTTGGAACAGCCGTTAAAGTCCCGGTTTCCCCGTAACACATGGTTAAAGGAGCAATGGATAATACAGGAACAGGATTTACGGTAACAATCCCAGAAGCCTGGGCTGTACATCCAGTTAGGGTATACGTTACTGAGTAGGTCGTTCCCGGAAGGCCTGGACTCACATTTATCGATTGTGTTGTTTGATTATTTGACCACAAGAAGGTGCCGCCAATAAGATCGGGAGTTGCTGTTAACTGGGTTGTATCCCCGTTACAAATGGTATCGCTATTTACGGTAACTGTCGGGGTTGGATTTACCGTTACAACTGTTGAATCGGTTGCAGTACACCCGTTCCATGTGTAGGTGGCCGAGTATGTGGTGGTTTGCATTGGATTAACCGTAATTGAACTCGTATTTTGTCCGGTATTCCATGCGATTACCCCTCCTGCTGGGGAGGTGGTTGCCACCAAGGTAGTAGATTGCCCAGTACAAATTGTCGCGGGATTCATAGCAATGGTGGGGGTTGGTGCAAGAGTAGTGGTGATGGTAGCAGTATCAGTACATCCTTGAGCATTGGTTACCACGACGTTGTACGTGCCCGGACTTGAAATAACCGCTGCAGCATTGCTCCCCAGTCCATTATCCCACGTATACGTTCCGCCACCAGAAGCAGTCACGTTAATTACTGGAGCATTACAATCTAAAATCGTAACCCCTGTGTTATTAGTAATTGAGGCCGTTGGTGATGGATTCACCACTACCTGCGTTGTTGCAGTAACCGCGCCACAATTCGAAGAAATCGTACAAGTATACGTTCCTGATGAGGCTGCCGATGGATTTGCAATGATTGGATTCTGTTGATTCGAAGTAAACCCATTTGGACCAGTCCAAGCAAAGGTATAAGCCCCATTCAATGGCACAGCGGGGGTAGGTGAGATGGTAAGATTCAAGGGGGATCCAATGCATATTGGACCATTATTCGAGGCGGTAGCGGTTGGCGCTGCACAACAGTTGATGTACATCCAAATTCTACCTATGTTGTAGTTTACTTCCGACCAAATATTGGCCATGGGTTGTCCGCCCGTGGGACAAGATTGCATCCCACTGCGTCTTAATACCGTTGGAAGCCCATTAATGGTCGTATTAAAATTTGGTGTTCCATAAGAATTAACGCAGCCTCCGCGAACCCCATATACGCCAATTATTTGACCGGCAGTCACAGGAATGTTGCACGGAATGATACCGTTTGGCTGATTAGTTACGCTAAATAACTGTGTAAATGCATTCGTGGTTCCTGGAAATGCAGGGGGTGCCGCAGCTGTAAAGCGAACAACTCTTATTGTTTGCAAGCCGTTGGATGCGTTTGTGGGCACCTCAAGACCACAAATGGTAAAATTCGTAGGCGCTGTAAAATGATACCCTCGAATCATCGAAGTAAACGTATTCGTTTGATTACCCACGCTAATTTGGGTTTGTGCATCCAAACCAAGCACTAAAAACAGAAAGAATAACCCAGTAATAAATTTCCTCATATGTTCAAATTCCTTGCAAATTAAGTTAATTTAACGTTAACATGTCTATAGGGTTGCTTCTTATCTTAATAAATTGACGTGTCCCGTTACGATTACTTGCTCTTGCAAGCCCCCGTTTAATGTGAATTTTATTTTATATGTATATGTCCCAGAGGGGCAGTCTAAGCCCTCTACGCCATAAGAACCGTCCCAGCCAATGTAAATGTTATTCGATTCAAACATGATTTCTCCCCAGCGGTTGAAAATCAACATCTCATATTGCTCCGTTGATATCCCCGTTGAAAACACAGGCTTAAATGTTTGATTGTACTTATCTCCATCCGGTGTAAACGTATTCGGGATGTAATATACCGCCCCTAAATTTGCCGACATCGTAAAGGAGGTGCTATCCATGCACCCCATCGACGTTGAAGCGATTAAGGTAATCGTATATCCATCATTCGTTCCTTGGAATAAATGTTCGGGGTACTCCTGATTTGATACATTCCCATCCCCAAAATTCCACACATATCCCGTTGCTCCAACACTCGTATTGTTGAAATTAATCACCTGAGAAGATTCTGAAAATGATGGCGGATTAGCCTCAAAGCTCGCCTGTGGATAATCTTGTACACAAACAAAATCCGGCTGAGTGGCGCTAAAGGAACAACCATTTAAGGTCGCAGTCAGCGTTACGTCATAACAGCCCCCTACAGAAAACAACATCTGTGCATTTGACCCCGTGCTTCCCGATGCGCCATTGGAGGTCCATGTATACGTCGCTTGCTGACCCGTAGTATCTGCACTTAGGTTTACCACAACAGGAATACATCCCGACGTAGTATCTGCCGTAAAGCTTACGTTTGGCAGCGGGTTCACCGTGATGCTTGGCGTTTCGACATTACTCGTACATCCATTCACCGTATAACTTACGCTATAACTCGTGGTAGCTTGTGGCGATTCTGTTATCGATGCCGTACTTCCTCCCTGTGACCACGTAAACGTACCCCCAGCAACATTTGGCGTTGCCGTCAATGTTCCGCTTCCTCCTTCACAAATAATAATATTCGGTACCGTGATTATTGGTAATGGGGTAACCGTTACCGTACTCGTTGCTATCGCACTCGTACATCCATTCAATGTATATTCTACATCATACGTCGTTGTCGCCTGAGGATTCACACTGATGCTTTGTGTGGTCTCATTCGTAGTAATCCAATTAAACAATCCGTTAGGAATGTTTGGCGTGGCGGTGAGTTGCGTCGTATCTCCAAAACAAATGTTTGGGCTGTTTACACTCACGGTTGGCGTTGGATTTACCGTAACCGTGATGTCATCCGTAGCCGTACATCCATTCCAAGTATACAACACACTGTACATGGTCGTTGTATTCGGACTCACCGTAATGCTCGGGGTTGATTGTCCGTTTGTCCAAATCGCTTGTCCTCCTGCGGGGTAATACAATGGGCTCAATACTACACTTTGGCCCGAGCAGATCGTTGTATCGTTTCCGGTCACTGCCGGTACCGGTGCTACCGTAATTGCTACCGTTGAACTATCCTGACATCCATTCGCCGCCGTTACTACAACCGTATATGTACCCGCCTGTGCTATGTTTACACTCGAGGTCGTGCCTAAGTTATTATTCCATTGATACGTACCTCCTCCCGTTGCCTGTAAATCAATGCTCGGTGCATTACAATCGATAATCGTCGTGCCGGTAATGTTCGTAATCCCCGGAGTTGGTGGGGTAATGTTCTGTGTTAATGTTATCGTTTGGGATACCGGACAGCCATTGGGGTCCACCATATTCACCGTGTATGTGCCCGGAAGCGTTATGCTGTTCGTATCATTCAGTGGCGTTGCACCTCCACTCCAGTTGTAGGTTACTCCTCCTGTTGCTTGTAGTACTATCGTTGGGTTCGTACACGTTAATATCGTAGTACCCGTAATATTCAAAATCTGCACCGGCAGTGGACTTAAAGTCGTTGCTACTGTGCCCGTGGATTGTGCCGTACAGCCGTTCGCATCTTGAACCGTCACCGTGTAAGAACCCGCTTGAAGGTTTGTGATGTTTTGAGTGGTAGCATTGTTTGTCCATGAATAGGTATATGGCGCCACTCCTCCACTTGGGGTAGAACTTACACTTCCTGTGCCATTTACACATAAAATGTTTTGAGATTGAGTCGTCACCGACACCGCGCTCGCTGGCTCTGTTATCGTTACGGTGGTCGTTGCTGTACATCCATTGGCATCCGTTACCGTTACCGTATACGTACCTGCTGCTAATCCTGTTGGGTCTTCAAGCGCTGTGTTGTTACTCCATGCGTACGTGTATGGGGCTGTACCTCCGGTAACCGTAAGGTTCACTGATCCTGTACTGTTTCCAAAGCACAACACATTCACTTGCGTGGTTGTTAAGGCTAAGCCCGCTTGCGGTTGCGTGATTATAACAGACGTTGTGTCTACACACCCATTCGCATCCGTTACCGTTACTCCATACCAGCCCGCAGCCATCCCCGTAGGGTCTTCTGCTGTTCCATTGTTCGACCACAAGAACGTGTATGGCGCAGTACCCCCTGTAGCCGTAAGGTTAACGGATCCTGTACTGTTTCCAAAACACAACACATTCACTTGCGTGGTGCTTAATGACAATGGCGCTTGCGGTTGCGTGATTGTGACTGTTTGGGTCGTGGTACATCCGTTCGCATCGGTTGCTGTGACCGTGTAAACACCCGATGGAATGTTCGTTAAATCCTCGCTAACCGCTTGGTTACTCCATGCAAATACGTAGGGCGCAACTCCACCACTTACCGTTAAATCAATCGAGCCGGTACTGTTTCCAAAACATCCCACATTTACTTGAGTATAACTTGACGTAAGTGTAGAGGGTTGAGTAATTGTTACTGTTGTCGTTGCTGTACATCCATTCGCATCCGTTACTGTAACGGTATAAGATCCCGAGGCTAATCCCGTAGGGTCTTCAAGCGTTGTATTGTTACTCCAAGCGTACGTGTATGGGGCTGTGCCGCCCGTTACCGTTAGGTTGATTGAGCCTGTATTGTTTCCGCTGCACAATACGTTTACTTGTGTAGTTGTTAAGGCAAGTGCCGCTTGAGGCTGAGTAATGGTTACCGATACCGGTGCAGACACACATCCGTCAACACTTGTTGCGGTGTATGTATACGTTCCTGGACTTAAGTTTTGGGTTGGCGTAGCTCCGTAGGTATATGGTGCATTTGCGCCGGCTGCACTTAAACTTACTGACCCTGTACCTCCAAAACACAACACATTGCTTGGCGTTGCTGTTAATACCGGTTGAGGATGTACTGTAAATTGGCTTGTCGTACTACACCCATTCGATGCATTGTACGTAATCGTACTCGTTCCCGCGAGTACTCCCGTTACTAATCCTGATGCAGAAATCGTGGCAACGCCTGTATTCGAGCTGCTCCATGTACCTGGCGCTACTGCATTTGCTAATTGTGACGTTAAGCCCAAACACGCAGATAAGGTTCCCGTAATTGGTTGAAGTGGGTTGATCGTTACCGTGCCCGTCCCCGTTACTGCAGGACAGCCCACCACCGAATAGCTTGCTGTGTAGGTCGTTGTTGTGTTTGGGGTAACCGTTATCGTAGACCCTGTCGTTCCACCTGGTGACCACGTAAAGGTCCCGCCTGGAACTGTTGATGTTGCTGTTAACGTGGTCGTTTGACCCGCACATACCGTGTCATTCGTTACGCTAACCACAGGTACCGGGTTTACTGTTACTGTTACTGGTGTTAGTGCCGATGGGCAACTGACTCCTAACCAAGTAATGCGAACAAAGCCATTACCTGCATTCCCTGTCATATTGCCCCCAATCGGATTTGGCATGGAAGCATTTCCTGCAATAGAATTACCTCCTAAAACCCCACCAATATAAGAAGATCCACCGCCACCGCCGTCGTCATTGAATGCTGCGCCGCCTCCATAGTATCCGCCGCCGCCGCCGCCGCCATCGCCATTTTTGTTTCCTCCTTGACCCAAAGCGCCTGCGGCATTTCCGCCACCACCTGCAGCTTGAGTACCGCCGCCGCCGCTACCATTATTTCCATTGAGGCCACCTCCAGCTCCGGCTTGTTGACCACAGCATCCGGCTCCACCACCTCCACCTGCTACTAAAATTCTATTTCCCAAGGCTACTCCACCAAGCCTAACGTCAGAAGCGCCACCGCCGCCACCGGAACATCCTTGTGGCCCAGCGTTTCCTCCTCCGTTCCAACCACCGCCGCCGCCAACAGCACATGACGCACCCATGCCTCCAGTATAAACCACTAAGGTTTGGCCCGCGGTTAATGCAACTGTTCCTGTTGCGTAACCACCATTTGCTCCAATGTTTCCATCGTCTCCTCCCTTTGCTCCCCAGGCCTCAATGGTATAAACCCCTGAAATAGGAGCTGTAAAGTTTTGGACGCCACCTGTGTAAGGAAAGTTCTGCGAGCCTCCCTGTGCCGTCGCTGTTTGAACATAATATGTAGTTGTGCTTTGAAGATTGGGTGTTGTATAAGATGCGTTTGTTGAAAGTTGACCCGTACCGTTTGAATTGGCAAACCAAATATAATTATTGTTTTGTCCTCCTGTGGCTGTTAGTGTAGCTGTTCCGGGACCACATAAGGTTACATTATTTGCTGCGGGGGCTGCGGGCAAGGCGTTAACCGTAACGGTTGCCGTTGCCGTAACGGGAGGACATCCCGCTGCCGAATAAGAAACCGTATATTGAGTCGTTGTATTGGGTGTGACTGTTACCGAAGAACCTGTTAAATTTCCCGGATTCCAAGTAAAAATGCCTCCCGGAACACTTGCCGTTGCGGTTAGGGTTGCTGTTTGACCTGAGCAAATCGTTGCCCCGGCTGTGGTTACCACAGGTTGGGGATTTACCGTAACTGTTACAGGGGTTAAGGGGGATGGGCATCCCTGTGCATTCCAAGAAATAATAATCTGTCCATTACCGTTTTGTACGCCTGTTGTCGTTGTTCCTCCGTTGACCCCTCCCACAAATGAAGATCCACCGCCACCGCCATTATTATAGCCGCCACCGCCGCCACCGTAATAACCGCCGCCACCGCCACCGCCGCCCGCAGACCAACCAGAGCCGTCTCCTCCTTGTCCAAGAGTACCTGCGGTTACTCCACATGGGCCTCCGCTATTAGCAAGGGCGCCTCCGGCCACCTGTGTTCCTCCTGAATTTGGACTGTTTGTTCCGTTGTTTCCTGTAAGACCCCCGCCGTGGCCCCCTGCTGCATACGACCAACCACAACCACCGCCGCCTCCTGCCACTATGATTCTATTTGCCAAGGCGTTTCCACCAACTCGAATGTCTGATGCACCTCCACCTGGAGTGCCATTTCCGGCGCTTCGATTTGCACCACCGCCATTCCATCCGCCCGGAACAAACGTACAGGTTCCATACGGGTGATTTCCCATACGATCTTGTCCTTGGCCACCCACATACAGATTGATTATCTGTCCTGCTGTTAATGTTGTTGTGCCTTGCGCTCTACCGCCAAGGCCCCCATTTGTTGGGTAATAACTCGTTACATTTCCACCGCGGGCACCATAAACGTCAAAGGTATATGTGCCGGTTACGGGCGCCGTAAAGGATTGAGGGCCTCCTGTAAAATTGAATGTCTGTGAACCTACTCCAAAATTTCCTGCCTGTTGAGTATTGACATAATATGTGGTGGTGGCATTCAACACGGGCGTTGTAAAGCTTGAGCCTGTACCTAGAAGCGTTGAGCCCGCAGCATTAGCATACCAATTGTACGTTGCTAAGCCCCCCGAAGCCGTTAATACCGTGCTCCCTGATCCACAAATCACCAAATTACCATTCACCGTTGGTGCACTAGGGGAAGGATTGACTGTAATCGTCAAAGAAGCACAAGAGGGGCTTGCCTGACCATTGCTATTGTTATTTACAAAATAAGTGGTTGTAACATTAGGGGATACTGTTAAGGTTGCACCGGTTCCAATTTGAGCCCCTCCGCAAGAACCCGTATACCAATTTTGAGTGCCCATAGTACCATTGGCGGTTAATGTTACACTTTGACCAGCACAAATCGATGCTGCGCTTGCTGTAATACTCGTTGGTGAAGTTACCCCTCCGGCGCAATTCGTTGATCGATAAGCTAAGTTTCTGTTTACATTACAAGCACAGGAAGCTCCTTGCGCCCAACTTCCGAGTTGAAGATAATAGGTTTGGGTAGAAGGGGCTGTCCAAGAAATGTAGGAACCAAGTCCGCACCAATCATCATTCGCTGCAACCGTACCTGCTGCCACCCCGGTTTGAACCGTTAAATAAGGGTCGTTATTGTAATAGGCAGAAGGGCCTTGAGAATTACAATAGGTAAAAACGTATGTACACCCAGCTTGAGCGGGAAACGATACATAACCCAAACATGAATGTTGAAAATACTGCCAATTCATATTGGGAGAAATCGCGCCCAAATTCGTTGTACAACAACACTGAGCTAAAATTGACTGGAAATTCAAAACATAAAATAAACAGACTAGAAAAAATATTCTTAATGACATGCGTTTCTAATTAAATTAATTTTTTGTACAATTTTTATCAAACAAATTTATCATTTAAGCTGATTGATTTTACCGTAATAAATTGACGTGTCCCGTTACGATTACTTGCTCTTGCAAGCCCCCGTTTAATGTGAGTTTTATTTTATACGTATATGTCCCAGAGGGGCAGTCTAAGCCCTCTACGCCATAAGAACCATCCCAGCCAATGTAAATGTTATTCGATTCAAACATGATTTCTCCCCAGCGGTTGAAAATCAACATCTCATATTGCTCCGTTGATATCCCCGTTGAAAACACAGGCTTAAA
>DBCM01000097.1 GCA_002293045.1 Flavobacteriales bacterium UBA958
CTCCATCCAGTCCATGGTTGCTGCGCCATCATGCACTTCTCCAATTTTGTGATTTACTCCACCATAGAACAAAATTCGCTCTGTAGTTGTGGTTTTTCCTGCGTCGATGTGTGCAGCGATACCAATATTTCTAGTAAATTTAAGATCTCTTGCCATGTCTTAGAATCTAAAATGTGAAAATGCTTTGTTTGCTTCTGCCATACGAATGGTGTCTTCTTTCTTTTTGAATGCAGCGCCTTCTTCTTTTGAAGCGGCAATGATTTCAGCGGCTAGCTTCTGAGACATTGTTTTCTCATTTCGCTTTCGTGCGTAACCAATCAACCACTTCATGGCAAGAGAGGCTTTACGCTCTTCTCTCACAGGAGTTGGGATTTGAAAAGTTGCACCACCAACGCGTCGGCTTCTCACCTCTACACTTGGCGTAATGTTTTCAATGGCTTTTTTCCATACCTCAAGACCTGGGGTATCGTCAACCTTTTTTTCTACGAGCTCAATTGCATCGTAGAATATTTTAAATGCCAAACTTTTTTTACCGGAGTACATTAAATTGTTCACGAATTTGGTAACAACCTGTTCGTTGAACTTTGGATCTGGTAAAATGGCTATTTTTTTCGCTTTTCTTCTTCTCATCGCTTAAAAATTATCGTTGAATGACAACTATATTATTTTTGCTTAGGTCGTTTAGTACCATACTTTGAACGTCGTTGAGATCGTCCCTGCACACCTGCTGTATCTTCAGCACCGCGAACAATGTGGTAACGAACTCCTGGTAGGTCTTTAACACGACCACCACGAACTAATACTAAGGAGTGCTCCTGAAGGTTGTGACCTTCACCTCCGATATAAGCATTGACTTCGCGTCCGTTCGTTAAACGTACACGAGCCACTTTACGCATGGCAGAATTTGGCTTCTTTGGAGTGGTTGTATACACACGAACACATACTCCTTTTCGTTGAGGACATGAATCAAGTGCAGCAGACTTACTCTTCTTTACTACCGCCGTTCTTCCTTTGCGAACTAACTGTTGAATAGTTGGCATAAAAATACTCTTAATTTAACAATATATAATAACCTCAAACGCTCTTTGAGGGGTGCAAAGATACGAGGTTAATTTAATTTCACAATAGCAATTGCAAAAAACTTTCGAAATATTTAGAGAAAACTAAGGATTCATTGCGGTCGCCCATCAAAGACAACGCTAATCAATGTTGAATCAGCCATTTACGCTTTTTAATGAATCACTAGCCTGCTGATTAACTGACCGCAAATAAACTAACATTCCACTTTCCTTGGAAGGATTGCAACGACGGCTTGATGTTGAGATATCGTCTAGGAAATTATCCCTACTAATGAAAAATATGTAAAAACCCAGCCAATAGAAATTGGGTTTGGTCTTGGTCATCGTATGTATACTTTTCACTATCGGGCAATACGGTGTAAAAATAAACTCCGTCCGTAAGTGGTTTGCCATCCATGGTAAGCCCAGACCAATCATTCTGATAATCAGTATTCTCATAGACTAGGTTCCCCCATCGATTAAATACTTGCAAGCGAACATTATTATAATCCGCTAAGTGTTGAATTATGAAAACATCATTGGTGAGGTCTCCATTTAAGGTTAACACATTTGGAGCCTCCATAGGACATTGATTGTAAACCAATATTGAATTTACTGTCGCTGTTTTTCCGCATTGGTCTTGAACCTCAAGAGAGAATACGTTTTCGTTCGGCAATAATAAAACGCCAGCGAGGCTAACGGTATCGCTGCTTGGAAAGAAACCAGGGCTCCAAGTGTATTGATATGGGGGCAATCCAAAACTCACCGCGCACCCCAGCCATGGAATCTCACCGCCGCTTGCGCAAACATTAAGAGAATCGTTGGCAATTACAGACAAAGGTTGATAATCTACAAGGTTGAGTAGGATCGAGGTGGTATCAAACGTTCCGTCGCACGGATTTGGAACAATGACACTGAAAAAAACGGTCTCGGTGGGTTCAGGCAAACTATCCAACAAAGCCTCAATGGTAATGGTGTCTGAAAAAACACCTATTGGTATCGTCAATGCATTAGGAATAAAGGGGTAATCTACTCCATTGGTAGCGGTTCCGCTCAATCCAATCTGTACCACTAAATTTGTTGTTGTATCAATTCTTGAGATGATAAACCCTGCAATACCACAATCCTCAACCAGCTGGGGCGGACCGGTAATATTCACTGAAATTGGTATATCTACTTGACAAACAACTACTCTGAACGCAAATGTTCTGATTTTAGAATTAATCAATACTCCATTTCGGTACTCATTAACCTTCACGCCTGCCACAAAATTCCCGATGTTGTTCGGTGTAAATGACATCATTCCCGTTTGGGGATTGATGGTAATTGCAGAACCTGCTCCAAACGGCAATAGGGTGCTATACCCTGCATTCCAGGTAACTCCTGCATATGGCGGAGGTGACTCAGGATTGGGAATTACATTGACGATGCTTCCGCCTAAGAGTGGGTCTGCCAATTCATAGGTGAGTGAATCGCCATCTGGGTCAAAAGCAATGTGATCAAAGACCAAGGTATTCTGACTGCAAAGCACTAAGGGTGGATAATTAGTAAACCGTGCCCCTTGATTGTACACCGGGGTTAAGGCACTCCCGGGAATGAAGGTTGTTAGGGTAATTCCATTATTTCCTGGATCCACAATGTTATCGATATTATTTGCCCAACAGCAACGCTGATAACTAATATGATATCCTGTTGGATTAAATGGGAGCTGCACCGTATCAATGTAGATGCCCTTTTCTACACAAATATTGTCAGGAGGGGTTACACAAGGATCGTCATACACAATGGGTAAAATTGCACTGGAGTATAAGTACACATACTCCTCTGAATAAAAAGTTCCGTCCTCATTAAAGATGGTGTACACCAAGGGATTGTCATAGGCCGTTGCACTGTTGCAGTCTCGATAAATTTCGAAGGTTATTTTATAGAATCCGTTGCCTAAGGAATCGTAATAAATTTCTCCACCAAGGATATGTGTAGCCTTAGCCTGATTGGTAAATGCACAAATCAATAAAAAACAAAAACCCAGTACTAATTTTTTCATATTTCAAAACTTACTATTCCTCCATCCAAACCCTTTCATAATTCATATAAAAATTCCACATGATGGGTCAATAACTGTTTCTTAAGCACAAAATTCAGTGATTTGAAATGTTTATCAAAGGTAATGAGGCCTAATAATTACCTCTTTTATTTCAGCACTGTGCAATAAGAACATTTTCATAATTTAAAATTTAGCTTAAATTTAAATCAAATTCAGGATTAACTGAATATTTCAAATAAATTCCTCTAATTTTAATTAGAAAAATGCGCCTTATAATTTTTGCTTTTTTATTGATTTGCCTGACAGTTCAGGGCCAAATTGAAGCCATTTACTGCCCGGAAATTAATGCTCAATTAAAGCCAATGGGTGTATTTCCATTTGGTGTTGCTTCCGGAGACCCAAGCGCACAGGGAGCGGTGCTTTGGACCGCACTGAACCCCTTCAAACTACAAACATTTCGTGTAGTGAGGTGCCAAGTAAGCGAACAAGCAAACTTCAAAGAAATTGCTAGAACCTATCAATACGAAGTTGAAATAGCGCGTGGCCTAGCCGTAAAAGTCAATGCCTCTAATTTATCGCAAGACAAAGTGTACTTTTATCGCTTCATATACGGGGAAGACACCTCTGCGGTTGGGAGGATAAAAACCATTGGAACAAATCCACTTGACCTTAAATTTGCCCTAGTATCTTGCAGTAATTATGAATGGGGATATTTCAATGCCTATGAATCCATATCCAACATAACGGATCTAGACTTTGTAGTGCACCTTGGCGACTATATATATGAATATGGTCCGGGGGTTTACGGTGATCCATCCTTAAATCGCGGGCATTTGCCTGCCAAGGAGTTATTAACGATTCAAGATTATCGTTCTCGGTATGCGCAATATCGGCTTGATAAACAACTGCAGCGTATTCATCAACAAGTCCCATTTATTTCAGTGTGGGATGATCACGAAATTGCAAATGATGCCTATGCGGATGGTGCACAAAATCATCAGGAGGATGAAGGTGAATGGAATCTTCGGAAAAAAGCAGCGCAGCAGGTATATTTTGAATGGATGCCCATCTCGGATAATACACAATTCCAAGTCAATCGGTCTTTGGCGTTCGGATCGCTTGCCAACTTGTACATGCTAGATGAGCGGATGTCCGGAAGAACAAAACAACCTTCTGAAGAAAATGCAAGCCTCGAAAGCAACACAATGCTTGGTACGAATCAACATGATTGGTTGGTAAATCAGATCAATCAATCAAACGCGGCTTGGAATATTTTAGGAAATCAGGTGCTGCTTTCCACGATACATGTGCCTGCTGAAACAAAAGGCATTAAACAAAGTATGGATACATGGCAAGGATACCTCGCTGAACGAAAACAATTACTCGACGCATTTAAACATGCAAGTCTTGAAAAAAACATCAGGAATAATCTAATTGTACTCACCGGGGATATACACAGCGCATTCGCCCTAAGGCTAGCCCATGAGAATATACCGTTGGGTGTTGAATGGGTTGCACACAGTGTAACTTCTGCGAATCACAACGAGCGATACCGCTCTCGTCAGTCGAAAACCTTGGAACGCAAACTAAAGAACAAACAATTAAATCCAGCATTAAATTTTGTTAACCTTAGACACCATGGATTCGTCCTTGTGGAGCTGACACCTTATCATGCAAAATCCACTTGGTATAAAGTAAAGGTACACCAGCCCGGAAAAATAAAATCTAAAAAGATTCATACCGAATCAATTCAGAAAATCCTCACCCCAAAGGGATAATAACTATCCAAACTACGTAAAACTACGTATTACCACTCATATAACTACGTAGTGCCACATCGGTAGCACCGTGTATTTTGTATGGGCTCGTAGCACATTCATCAGTTTAAGACCTTTTATGTAATGACCTTTGGTTTAACAAACAACGCTAATACCAAAGTTTATGAAAACAATTACATTATTTTTCGCTTTAATCGCAGGAGGTCTAACCAGTGTTACATTTGGACAATCCACGAAAGTGTGGGCTCAAATCAATGACCTAACAGCAATCCCTGCTATGAATGCAGATGGAATGTTAAGTTCAAGCAATGCTGCGTTCAATGCCGCAATAAGCGCTTCCAATATTACCTCAGTTACGCAAGCTTTGCCTGCGTCTAAACAAGAAAAACTAAAACGCGTTTTTGAAATTGAATGCGCATGCACGGAGGAAATGCTATTCGATGCCTTAGCAACAATTCCATTCATTACAGGAATCGAACAAGCGCCAAACTACCAAGTGCTTTACACTCCAAATGACTACAATCTTGGGGTTGCTAACAATTATGCGTTGGATTTAATCAATGCGCAAGGAGCGTGGGATATTACGCAAGGTAATGCAAGTTTTATTATTGGAGTTAGTGATCAAAACGTAAATCCGGCACACGAGGAATTGACAGGAAAAATTGTCTCATATAACGCAACGAACACCGCAACACCTACCCACGGAAACGCCGTTTGCGCCATTGCTGCAGGAAACACCAACAATAACCTAGGGTTAAGTTCTATCGGGTTTAATTCTTCCATTGCATTTTATCAAATGAATTACAACGAATTGCTTATTGCTACTTACAGCGGGATTAGAGTACTTAACTTAAGTTGGAGTTCTGGATGCTTTTTTAATCAGTATGAGCAAGATGTGGTTACTGAAGTATACAACAACGGGACCTTCATTATTGCAGCAGCAGGGAATGGTAATACCTGTAGTTCAGCAGATGCTTTAGTATATCCTGCTGCCTATGCGCATGTATTTGCTGTAACCAGTATCGGTAGTTCAGACAATCACGAGCAAGTAAGTGGTGACCCACTTTCTACTCACCAGCACAACCAAATGGTAGACCTTTCTGCACCGGGTTACAACGTAGCTATTGTTCCGTCGAATGGATGGTATTTAAACAGCTCAGGAACTTCCTATGCTGCACCATTCGTGACGGGTACTGTTGCTTTAATGCTTGCACTAAATCCATGCTTAGGTAATTTAGACATCGAATTTATCCTTAAAAATTCTGCCACGAACATCGATGCCCTAAATCCCTTGTATGCCGGTAAAATTGGCAGTGGTCGACTTAATGCAGCAGCAGCGGTATTGATGGCTCAAAACCATACACATGGAGCTATTTTCAATGTCTCTATTCAAGGAACTTGTTCGAGCACCGGCTCAACTGTAAGTTTGAACCCATCCAACGTTACCGGGAATGTATCGGCAACATGGTCTAATGGACTGGTTGGGCTTCAACAAACGGGCATTGCAACGGGAATCTACACGATAACACTCACAGATGCCATCGGTTGCAGTTCAGATACTACCTTTAGCGTGAATTCACCAGTTGCAGTTCAAGTAAGTGGGGTTGTTACTCAAATTCAGTGTTTCGGACAAGCCAATGGTGCAATTGACGTGAGTGTTCTACAAGGAAACCCTGCATTCACTTACGCATGGGATAACGGAGCAACAACACAAGACATCGATCATTTGGAGGCTGGTACATATCGATTAACAGTAGTTGATGCGAATGGATGCGTTTCGTACAGCAGCTATTCCATTGCTCAGCCTACTGAGATTACGTTAAATGCCACAGTAACTAATGAAATCCTAGGCAATGACGGAATAATTGAATTAACCGTTACCGGTGGGGTTCCATCATATACTACCCTGTGGTCTAATGGGGTAAACACTGAAGACCAATCGAATCTTACGGCTGGAACCTATGAAGTAACGGTTGTTGATGGAAATGGTTGTATGAACAGTTTAGAGGTAATCGTATTGAATAATCAAACCAATGGCCTTGCAGAAGAGGCTGCAAATAACATGACCGTTTATCCCAATCCAAGCTTAGGTAACGCGACGGTTCGATGGGAAGAAGCAATGGTTGAATTAACGGTCATTGATAACCATGGTCGAATTGTTTTCCAAAAAGATATCCAGGGACTTAATTCCGTAGAATTGAGTGCCTTAAATTCAGGAACGTACTTTGTTAATGTATATAGCAATGCAGGAATTGCAGGAACACAACGCATCGTTGTACTGTAATAGTTAGGTTTAGGGTTGGAAAAAGGGATGGCAACGGCTATCCCTTTTTCTTTTTCATTAAAAAATGTTGAATTTCACCAAAGAGTAAATGAGACGGTTCTATTGAAACGTATCCCAGTTTCTCATAAAACCCCAAGGCATTTTCTCGTGCATGAAGGATAATTTCAATCGCCCCGGAATCCCAAGCTTCAGCTTCCATACGCCGCATTAACCCCGCTCCTATTCCCTTGGATTGGACATTGGGTTCAACCGCCATAAATCTGATTTGCCGCGTAGTTGGTTCAATAAAATCTAGGCGACCAACCCCAACAATTTCATTGTCGTGAAAAGCCGCAAAATGCGCATGATCATATTCATAATCATCTCGCTCTGATCCAAGAGGTTGATTCCATGGCTGTCTAAGTACTCGATAACGAAGGGCGTAATAAGACGTCCATTCCGCGGCAGATTTTGGTTCCCTTATTTCCATTTAATGACAAGTTGTGACATGCGCTTTGTGTGTGTTGTTCCTTGTAGCTCGTGACGAATCAATGCTGTAGCATTCGGGGAGCTGAATACCTCATCTAGCGATTTAATGATCCCAATTGGGATGTGGTGTTCATGACATAAGGCCTCCAAAGGTTCAGCATCCATGCGCGAAATAAAGGGCGCCAAGTCACTCAATAAATTACTGCGATGTCTAACGCGTGCTTCATTGGATAAATATCGAGGATCATCCGCAAGTTCAGTAGACTGAAGTACGGCGCAAAGGGCCTGAAATTGACGATTAGATCCGATGGCAAACGTGAGTAATTTGTGATCTTTTGTTGTAAAGACTTCTCCGTAAGGGGCAATATTTGGGTGTAAACTCCCCATTCGCTTTGGAATGAAACCGTTCATTAAATACGCTGAGGCTTGATTTACTAAACTAGCCACTGCTGCGTCGTACAATGAAACAGTAACCCAAGCTCCTTTTCCCGTTTTTTGAAGGTTCATTAAGGCGAGTAAAAGTCCTTCTTTTAAATGATGCGCAGCCAACACATCAATGAATGCCACTGGCATTTTTAATGGCGGTTGATGCTCCTCGCCATTCATCGACATAAAACCTGTTTCTGCCTGAAGGATTAAATCATAGGCAATGCGATCGGAGTCATCTCCAAAACCAGAGATCGATCCAATAATGAGCCTGGGATTTATGGCAAGGAGGGCCTCTTTAGATAGATTAAACTTTGTGTAATCGCTGGCTTTGAAATTCATAATCAACACATCCACGCGTTTGAGCTCATTCATCAACCAAGAAAAATCCGCCGCCTGACTCAGGTCTTTACGCAGATAATCTTTACCATAGTTAATGCTTGAAAAGTAACTCGTTACCTCATGAGATTCACCGGGAATGCGCCACGTTCTGGTCACGTCTCCGAGTTCAGGATGTTCAATTTTGATAACCTTTGCACCCAGTTCGGCAAAGAAGGTAGCCACGGATGGTCCGGCTAATACCGTAGAAAGGTCTAAAACAACGAGCTCCTCAAACATGAATCAAAATTACATTAAAATTCTATGTGAAAAATGAGCTCTGCGTACCAAGTAATTAAACTCCGCGAAAGATGACCGAGTCAAGTAAATCCCAGCGGTGATTTTTACCACCTTTGACTAACGAACCATCAAAAAAAGAATACAGTTAAATAAGCGATACGAAAACTGAAAAAAGTCTCTTATTCATTCACCTAATTAATCAATTAATAATTAACTTTTTTAGGATGATTTGATTTTGAGAATAGATAATAATGTTGTATTTCCCGACTGCCAATGATGGTGTTTCAACAAAACCACTATTTTCCATACTTAGACTGTGAATCAGTTTTCCTGCTGCATCGTAAATAAAAACTTCAGCTTCATGTAATAAATTTCCAATCCAAAAACCATTTGAGTTGCTTGGGTTGGGGTATATTATGAGTGATGCCAATTCGTTCTCAATCTGTCCTGCTAAAGGGTTTGGAAGTAACTTTTGACCGTCTGTATTTAATTGGGAATTTAACAGTGCTCCATTTTCGGCTTTTACTGAAAAATAATAGGTTTGACCATAAATCGGATTCGCTAGAAGATGCTGTATTACCGTATTGAATCCACAATTAGTCCATGAAATTACATTCGTTCCACCTGGGCTTGTACCTAGCGCCCAGGAATTGTTTGATATGCTTGAATGGATGTCTGAGGCATTCCAATTGGATGAAATCGTATTGGTATAAACGGTGTCAATATCTGAAGATGTCCCATCGTTGCAAAAATTAATAACTGGTGGCGTCCAATCAATTAGATATTGTTTCGTTGTTGTGACACCCCAATTGTTAGCCAAATCTATTACTTCTGATTGAATCATTCCTGTATTTACTGCACCGGCGCTTTGATGACGCATTTCTTGATTATTTCCCACAGTTACCGATATATTTGTAGCCCTAGATTTAAATACTTTAACATTATCAAATCGAACGGTACTCGCTCCGGTTCGCAGGGAAATTGAATTACCTGCAACAATTGGGTTTGCATCTTGCCATTGCGTAACGAAAGAGTTATTTACATAAATTTTAATGATTCCGCTGGTTGGATTATACCATGTCTTTATGGTATAATTAACCTGAGGTGTAATAACTAGGGGGACTTCATTTACAACACTGAAGACATCATTTGTGACTTTGTAAAGCTGAACTTTATCCGTTTCCTCTCTCAGGTAAACAAAGTATGAATTTCCTCGGTTTGGTAGTGTTGGATCCGAACAAAAAAAGTGCATTCCTGCGCGTTGGTTCGGGTTGTTAGATGTTATTTTTTGTTCCCACTCGTACAAGTATTGATTGCTGTTATTCTGCGTTACATTCAAGTAGGCATTTGAATTATTTTGAGAAGCATCATTCATCAAAAATGTTTGGTTGTTAATGCTAAATAATCCTGTTTGGAGGGTCCAGTTGGTGTTAACATCTTCAAAATCTTCATGCACAAATCCAAAATTTCCGTTTGCCATCCAACCCAAATTGTTTGGGTTTCGATCTGCGACGAGGTAAAACCCTTGGTTTACCCCGCTTCCTTGGTCTGCATCAATAATTTGTTTTTGAAAATTCGCCACTTCCCAAGTAGGTCCATTACTAATAGAACTTGTAGGTAGGGTATTGTCAACAGCTGGGTTAGTAGAAACATAACTTGCCACCCAACCGGAAGAAGTGGATCCACAATCAGATCGAAATTCCACAAGCAATGAACCGTTGGTTCCTGTAAGAACGGGAGGAAGTGTTGTTCCAGTATATGAACCAAGTAGTGGTGCATTTATAGTGGAACCGTTGTAGACAAAAAGTCGATCCGAACTGTGTAGAGAAAAGGCAGTGAAAGTTAAAGTAACAGTTGCAGCGCCTGTTGGTTGAATGAGCCAAAGGTTTCGTTCATCATTGGTATAATTTCCGTTGGCACCACCGGTATCATAAAAGTTACCGCTTGCACCATTTATTGTATTTATGGCTGGGCTGTTATTGACCAAGCGATAATATTTTTCCCAATCCCAATTTATTCCCGGGTCTGTATGGGTTTGATTCGGATAATGTTGATGACCTTTAATTTTTACGCAATTTCCGAGAACATTTGAAGCAGAGGATGCCGCACCATAATAGGTACGCAAACCATTGATGCCGTAACCGCTTTGGATAATATCTTTGGTTAAATTAGCAGACGCTTGGTACATGTCATTTGTGTACCAAACCGGATTGTTAACGTATCCTTCGTGTTCGTATCCTATTGTGTAAGGATTTTCTGTTCCAACATGCCATGCTTTTGAGCCTTCTAAAACCATTTGTGTCACTTGTCCGTCTGAACTTCGAATTACATAATGGTATGAAACTCCTGAATTACAATTCTGCGCCCAAGAAATCGCACCAGAATAGGATCCTTGAACGGTGTGAATGGTAATCGCGGAAACCGCTGTGCCACTTCTACTGCTAAAGTTACACGATGGAGTTGGTGTCCATAGAGCAGGACCATATTCTTGCGATTTATTGATTGATGGCAGGTAGTTTATGCCATTTTGAGTAACAACGCCGTTTTTTTTTAAACTAACGTTCTTCGCCGTTAATACAGAGTAATTTTGAGTACCAAATAATGCTTCAAGGTCGTATTTTTTAACTTCAAAATGGTGAAGATTGGCGAATTCAGTATCATTTAAGCGTCTAAATACTTCAATTGCGAATGCGTTTCTCGCAAAATCATTCACAACTCCTGAATCAGGAATTTCACAAAGAACAAGAAGTGCAATTTTCAATCGCTCCTCAATTTTCAGGTTCATTGGTGAGGATAACTTCATGACAGAATCCAAAGCAAGCGCGTAAGCTGAAATTTGCATTTCTACAGAAGCTTTTTGCTGGCTGATAGAAATACCACTTAAATTTTCAATTAACCTACCGTTTTCTTTAAAATAATTCTTTCCATCGTCAAAAACTCCCATTATACCATATGGAGAAGGTAACCCTGAGCAAGATTCCACGTCTGATTTCTTAATTTCAGTTATCCTTGTATTGGTGTATGAAACAGCCTCTAACGTTCCTCTAGGTACTTCAGATAAGTTTTGGTACGCTGCGTTAAAAAAAACTTCGTATTGCTGTTGTTGTTGCGAAAATCCAAAAAAGAAGGTAAATGAAAAAAATAAAGGGAGGAGATTCAGATGCAAACTAATTAATTTTAGATTGATAGCCATAAACAAACTGTATTTTTAAAAAAATAATTCAACTTCAAAATTACACATATTCTACTGTAGTCAAATTAAATTTACATTAATAATTTGATGCAGTGGTCTCGATTACAAGTTGTTAGGCATTCAATCTTTAACGATAAACGAAGTGTTAAAACCCATCAACGGAATCATTTATGGCATTTCCGCTTGGTATATACATATCGTTATTTGAACCTTACAAACATCACAGTTACCCCAAAAGTTGAAAATTACAGTATACTAAAGAATGTTTGATTTAAGGTAAAATGAGTAGCTTTGCGCTAATAAAAATTTTACTATGGTTTTTGATATTGACATGATTAAACGGGTATATTCAAAATACCCTGAGCGCATTAATTCAGCGAGACAGCTTCTAAATAAACCGTTAACACTTACGGAAAAAATATTGTATGCCCACTTGTGGGATGGGAATGCTTCGGAAGCGTTTGTACGAGGTGCTTCCTATGTAGATTTTGCTCCAGACCGTGTAGCGATGCAAGATGCTACGGCTCAAATGGCGTTGTTGCAATTCATGCAAGCTGGTAAAAAACAAGTGGCTGTGCCTTCAACAGTACATGCTGACCACTTAATTCAAGCGCGCGTTGGTGCGAGTAAGGATCTACAAGACTCTTTGAATCAAAACAATGAGGTGTTTAACTTTTTATCTTCGATTTCAAATAAATACGGAATCGGTTTTTGGAAACCTGGTGCTGGAATTATTCATCAGGTCGTTTTAGAAAATTACGCATTTCCTGGCGGCATGATGATTGGTACCGATTCACATACGGTAAATGCCGGTGGATTAGGAATGGTGGCCATTGGAGTTGGGGGTGCGGATGCCGTTGACGTCATGGCAGGAATGGCTTGGGAATTGAAATTCCCTAAATTAATCGGTATAAAACTTACCGGAAAATTAAACGGTTGGACTTCCGCAAAGGATGTTATTTTGAAAGTAGCAGATATTCTTACTGTGAAAGGGGGAACTGGGTGCATCGTTGAGTATTTTGGAGAAGGAGCTCAATCGCTTTCCTGTACCGGTAAAGGAACCATTTGTAATATGGGGGCTGAAATTGGTGCTACCACTTCCACGTTTGGATATGATGATTCTATGCGCCGATATTTAATCGCAACCGGACGCCAAGATGTGGTTGACGCAGCCGATGTAATTGCTGAACATCTTACAGGAGATGCAGAAGTTTATGAAAATCCCAAAGCATATTTCGATCAACTTATTGAAATCAACCTTTCTGAATTAGAACCTCACATCAACGGCCCGTTTACACCAGACCGTGGAACACCGGTGTCTAAAATGCGTGAGGAGGCAGAAAAAAATGGTTGGCCCATGGACGTGGAGTGGGGATTGATTGGTTCTTGCACCAATTCGTCGTACGAAGATTTAGTGCGCGCAGCATCGATCGTTAAGCAAGCTGTTGCGCACGGAATTTCACCCAAGGCAGAATTCGGAATTAATCCAGGATCAGAACAGGTGAGGTTTACTGCAGAACGAGATGGCATTCTTGCCGATTTTGAGAAAATGGGAACCAAAGTATTTACCAATGCCTGTGGTCCTTGCATTGGGCAGTGGGATCGGGCAGGTGCTGAAAAACAAGAAAAAAACACCATTGTACATTCGTTCAATCGAAATTTCTCGAAGCGCGCCGATGGGAATCCGAACACCCATGCTTTTGTTACCAGTCCTGAAATGGTTGCCGCTTTAGCCATTGCCGGAAATTTAGGGTTTAATCCGTTAAAGGATTCCTTAATCAGTGCGGAAGGTAAACCCTTTATGTTGAATCCTCCCGTTGGTGATGAATTACCCACGAAAGGATTTGCCGTTGAAGATAATGGATATCAAGCCCCTGCCGCGGATGGAAGCCATGTAGAAATTGTTGTGGCCCCAGACTCTCAACGCCTTCAGTTATTAGAGAACTTTCCTGTTTGGGATGGAAAAAACATCTTGGGAGCAAAGCTTCTTATCAAAGCCAAAGGAAAGTGTACAACGGACCATATTTCCATGGCTGGACCGTGGTTGAAATATCGTGGACACTTAGACAACATTTCAAATAACCTCCTCATTGGTGCTGAAAACGCATTTAATGGAAAGGCCAATGAGGTAAAAAATCAACTCACCAATAGCTATGGTGAGGTACCGGCAGTTCAGCGCGCATACAAAGCTGCAGGTGTTGCATCTATTGTTGTTGGAGACCATAACTACGGGGAAGGAAGTTCAAGAGAACACGCTGCGATGGAACCGAGACACCTAGGAGTTTCCGCGGTCATTGTAAAATCCTTTGCACGGATTCACGAAACCAATTTGAAAAAACAAGGAATGTTGGCCTTAACCTTTTCCAATGAGGCAGATTATGAATTGATTCATGAAAATGATGAATTTGACTTTATTGATCTTGAATACTTTGCTCCGGAAAAACCGTTAACCATGCGAATTCGTCATGAAAATGGAACACAACATGACATCATCCTGAATCACACCTATAACCAATCGCAAATCGAATGGTTTAAAGCGGGATCCGCATTAAACTTGATTAAACTTATGGAGAATTAATTCAAAATTAATAACACACAAAAAAAGGGAGGCATGCCTCCCTTTTTTAATATCATAACTTTTACTTAGAACTTTACAGAAAGTCCCGCCTGAAGTAATCCTCCACCGAAAGCACCCAACTCAATATGGGCACCAATGTTTTGGGTAAAATATACTTTTGCGCCTACTGCAATTCTTAATGTTACGGGAATTATAGCGCCACTTGCGTTCGCATCTTGATATTCGGGATGACTTGGGTTGGTTTCCCAGGTTCTATTCACGTTTTTATACCCTCCCGCGAATGCTGAATACATGTCCACTTTTTCGGATTGCACAAAATGATAATTCAGCCGCAACATAGCGCGTAGTTTCTTGGCAGTATATTGTGCTTCATATGTGGTAAGTCCACCAAGCCCACTGCCATCAGGTGCGTACACTTGATCTTCAAACTTAAACGCAAATCCAGAGACCTCATAGTTTACGTCGGCACCAACACCAACCTTATCACTCAACATGTATTCAAACCTGCCGCCATACGAAAGCATACTTCCTACTGCCCTATACTCTTGAATATTCTCTTCATCTCCGTTATATTGATTATACAATAACGAATTAGCCCAATTAGGAACACCTACATACGGGTCTATCGAGAACGACCCTTGCATCATTTGCGCATTTACACTCATTCCCATCAGGAATGTGAACAATAAAAGGTAAACTTTTTTCATAATTAATAATTTTAACGAAAGTACTTAAAATTGCAGCAAAGATTTCAGTTGAGGGAAAGATTTATCCAACGAAGCGAATTCAGAAACCGAAACTTGCATACCATCCATGGCAGCAATCACCAACGCGGCAAGCACCATTCGATGATCTTTAAACGTTTCAATGTGAACTTGTTTATGGCGAATTCCGCCCGTGATAAAAATTTCATTACCCGCTAATTCACATTCAATACCCAGTGCGTCCAGCATGGCCATTGAGGCTTGTAGACGGTCTGATTCTTTTGTTGTTAGGCGTTCTGTTCCTTTGATTTTTGATTTTCCAACTGCTGAAGCTGCCAATACGCATAACAGTGGAAATAAATCCGGCGAATGGGTAATGTCTACTGAAAACGCTGCGTTCATACCTCTGCTTACTGAAATGGTGTCCCCCTCTATTTGAATATCGGCACCGTATGCGTTCAATACGTCGAGGATTCGCTCATCTGCTTGCTTGGTATTGAAAGCCAATCCTTTTACCGTAATTGATCCGGTAATTGCGCCAACACACAACAGGTTTGATGCACCGCTCCAATCTCCTTGAACCTTTACAGCACCACCTTGAATGGGCCGATCCTCCTGAATTGCAATACAGCGTGCATCCCAACTCAGGTGAAGACCGCGGTTAGTTAATTGCTCAAGAGTCATTTCGAAGTATGGTAAGCTCACGAGGTTTAATAAACAAAGTTTACGGTTTCCTGGTGCGCATGCCAAACGCATGAGGACACCCGAAGCGATTTGTGAAGTAGTGGATGCATCGAGTTCGATATCGTGTTGCATCGGTTGCTTTTGTTCTATTATCAAGGGCCATTCCTGCGCACCAGAATGTTGAACTAAGCCAAGTTGAGAAAATAACTCCTCATTAAAATGGAGTGCCCGTTTCAGCAGGGTACCTTCCGCATGAATTTGAAGTTTACGCGCAAATAAAAATCCTATAGACACCACATTTCGGATCAAAAATCCAGATTCACCCACATGAAGCGAAAGTTCCTCTTGAATCTCAGTTGGACCTGGGGGAAAAATATCTATCTGATTGGGGCTTACCGTGACTTTAGCACCAAAGCGTTCTATGCAACGAATTGCCGATCGCACATCATCAGGAAGGGAGTTAAAATCCCCGAATAACTGTGAAGGAGATTCTGCCAACAACGAAAGTAAGAGTTCTCGTTGCATGTGACTTTTGGAAACCGGCGCTTCCATAACTGCGGGTAAAATTACCTTAAGAAGCGGAATCACCTGACTCTAAATTGCGTAATATTCTTGATTGGATATCGATGGATTCCTGATGAATCAACTTAAAGACCTCTGCAGCAAACTCCTTTGATAAGTCGGCATCGTCCGAAAGCTTTAAAAACTTTGCCAAGGCTTCCTCCCATTGATTCGGTTGAAAGATGGCAATGTGATTGCGCTTTTTATAATGCCCTATCTGCTCAACGAGCTCCATACGCTTGGCGAATACCTCAATAATTTGATGGTCGAGTATCGAGATGTTGGCTCGAAGCTCCCTGATTTCTTCTTGATCAATGGCTTGTCTACTGCGCACCATTAAATTAACCAAAAGACTCTTAAAGGCCTCTGGGGTTAATTGCTGCTTGGCATCAGTTTTGGCAACCGAGGGATCAGGGTGCACCTCAATCATGAGCCCATCGAATTTTAAATCAATGGCTTTTTGTGAAACTTCAAATACATTATTGGCAAGACCCGAGATGTGCGATGGGTCGCAAATAATTTCTAGACCGGGAAACTCAGCACGCAATGCAATTGGGATCTGCCAATTTGGAAGGTTCCTATATTTTTGTTTATCGTAGGTTGAAAACCCGCGATGAATGGCAATGACCTTTTTAATTCCAGCCTTGTACAACCGTTCAATACCCCCCACCCATAATTTAAGGTCTGGATTTGTCGGGTTTTTAATTAAAATTGTAGCCTCTGTTCCTTGGAGCGAATCGGCTAATTCTTGAACAGAAAAGGGATTTGAAGTGGTTCGTGCACCAATCCACATGAGATTAAACCCATGCGCTAATACGCTTTCAACGTGAGAGGCATTGGCAACTTCGGTGAGCACATTTACACCGAACTCGGCTTGAATATCACGCATCCAAGATAAGGCAACCTCACCGGCTCCTTCAAATGCGCCCGGCTGTGTTCTCGGCTTCCATACACCTGCTCGAAACGCAAATAAATCAACGGATTCTAGCTGTTTCGCTACCGATCTTAATTGTTCGTAGGACTCTGCGCTGCAGGGGCCTGCAATGAATTTTAAATCCGAGGATAGCATCTGTTATTTAGCATAGTTCACAGACCTTTTTTCCCGTATTACAGTAACTTTTACTTGCCCAGGATACGTCATTTCTGTTTGAATACGCTGAGATATCGTAAAAGACAATTCTTCTGCGCGTTGATCCGTTACCTTCTCTGCTTCAACCAAGACCCGTAATTCTCGGCCTGCTTGAATGGCATAGGCACTTCCAACCCCATCATAAGACAACGCCAGGTTTTCGAGTTCTTTGATGCGCTTGATGTAGGCCTCCACAATTTCTCTTCGAGCGCCCGGACGAGCACCAGAAATGGCATCACAAACTTGTACTATTGGCGAGATCAAGGTTTTCATTTCGATTTCATCATGGTGGGCTCCAATGGCATTGAGCACATCCGGTTTCTCACCATATTTCTCTGCGATTTTCATACCTAAGATGGCATGTGGCAATTCTGGTTCTTCATCCGGAACTTTCCCAATGTCGTGTAACAATCCTGCTCGTTTTGCCACTTTTACATTTAATCCCAGTTCGGCAGCCATGATGGCACAAAGGTTTGCGACTTCGCGCGAGTGCTGCAGTAAGTTTTGACCATAGGATGAACGATACTTCATACGTCCTACCATTCGCATTAACTCAGGATGTAGGCCATGAATTTCTAAATCAATACAAGTTCGTCTACCAGTTTCTGCAATCTCTTCGTCTAGGTTCTTTTTGGTTTTAGCCACAACCTCTTCGATTCGCGCTGGATGTATGCGGCCATCGGAAACGAGTTGGTGCAAGGAAAGGCGTGCGATTTCTCTACGAATGGGATCAAAGCATGATAAAATTATTGCCTCTGGAGTATCATCTACAATAATTTCAACGCCCGTTGCTGCTTCTAGGGCTCTGATATTACGTCCTTCACGACCAATGATGCGCCCTTTAACCTCATCCGATTCTATATTGAACACAGAAACGGCATTTTCAATGGCTTGTTCCGTTGCTACGCGTTGAATGGTTTGGATGACAATCCTTCGTGCTTCACGGTTGGCATTGAGTTTGGCTTCTTCTGAAATCTCCTTAATCTGAACCATGGCTGCCGTTCTTGCCTCATCTACCAGGGCATCCATGAGCATTTTCTTCGCGTCCTCGGGTTGAAGACTGCTAATTTTTGCTAATTCAGCAACTCGTTTTTGTTGGATTTTATCAAGCTCCTGCATTCTCCCTTCCAGGCTGCTGTTTTTTTGGGTCAATTCCCCTTGGGTTCGTTCAAGGTCTTTTTCCTTTCGGGTTAACTCTTCTAATTTCTGATTGATGGATTTCTCCTTGCCTCGAATTCGATCTTCGTTTGATTGCATGCGTCGCTCGCGCTCTTTGATGTTATTCTCATGCTCTTCCTTAAGTTTCAGGAAATTCTCCTTTGCTTGTAAAGCGCGTTCTTTCTTGATACGTTCTGCCTCGTTCTCCGCGTCAGCGATGCGCTGTTTTACTTTGTTTCCAACGACCCATTGTTGTGCTGCGAATGCTCCGCCACCTCCTACAATAAGTCCGATAATTATTCCTAGTACGTCCATTCCCTTGTATTAAATTATTAAAATTCAGGGTTGGTAAAAAGAACTGTTAGATTAAATCCTGTGCCTCTTGCGTTAGATCACTTAGCTTCTGTTCAATGAGACTAAAATCGGGTTGTGAATCCGGAGTTGGTTTCATCAAATACTGTAAGGAAGCCATTGCTAATAAATCCTGTTGATCATTTACTGCATAGTGCTTCTTCAGTGCCTCAATGGATGCATTTAAGGCATTAGCAGCGCTGAGTACCTTTTCTTTTTCAGATTCTAACACTGAAATCGGATAGGTTCTTCCGGCAATATCTAACTTCAAGGATACTTTAGCCATTGTTATTCTTTAGCTGGGCAATACAAAAATCTATTTCCTTTACCAACGCGTCGATTTCCGCTTCGTTTCGTGAGTATCCACTGAACAAATTTGGTTCAATCGCCTGTTGTTTTTTGTTTGCTTCGGCCAACGCAGTTAATCGGGTGATTTCTTGCTGGAACGATTGATGCGAAAGGGTTAATCGTTCTACTTCCTTTTTAGCATCTGCCAGTTCAACAGATAACTGTTCAACGGTTTTTCGTTCCTGCTCAATTTTTGCTTTGAATTGATGAAAAATGGTTCTTAACTGAGCAATCTGTGTATCAATTTTCGGCGTCATCCGTGCAAACTTTCCACAAAGTTAACAGACATTGTTAGATTTCTCGACTATTACACATTTTTTTATCAAAAATACTCAATGAACATTACCCGGAGTGGGCAGTGGTGTAGAACGCTTTGGTATAATTTGGTTTAATGGAATGAATATCTTCAAACACACCTGCAATATAGCGTTCAAAAGCGAGACGTATTTGCCCACGTGCGGAAGGGACAATCTCATCGTCAAAATACTGCTCACCTAGCGGCAGCAATTCGCGCAATTTATCATTAGCATCACCAACCCACAGCAAGGGCTGAACGGGCGGAACATAAGCCGCATTGATTTCCTCCGGGCGATCCGCTACAAGTACATTCATCTCGTGTTGGACACGCAGAAACACTTCGTTTCTTCTCGCATCAAAGGCTGCTGCAATTGCCATAGACGGGTGTTTTTCTCGGGCAAGCGCGATTAAACTTTCGAGCGACGAAATCCCAATAAACGGAATTCCCAACCCAAAGACCAATCCCTTCGTTGTTGCTAATCCAATACGTAACCCAGTATAAGAACCCGGTCCTATAGCGGTGGATATGGCTTGGAGCGATGCCATTTCTATGGCATTCCGTTTCAATAACTCATGAATCATCGTGGTTAAAGCTTCCCCATGAATAAATTGATCACTACTCGATTCTAGAACATCTATCAATACGCCTTGATTGGAAAGGGCCACGGAACAAACCTTGGTTGATGTTTCTATGTGCAGTATCATGAATGTAACTCGAGTTTAAACCCAACCCCATGGATGTTTAAAATCACGATGGATTCATCCGCCTTCAGGTATTTACGAAGTTTAGTGATAAACACATCCAAGCTTCTGCCCACAAAATAATCATCCTGACCCCAAACTGTATTTAAAATGACCTCACGTGGAAGCACTTGGTTTTTAAACTTGAATAAAAGCTTTAGGATCTGAGCCTCTTTTTTGGTAAGTGACTGAACTTTACCGTCTAGGGTTAGAGTTAAATTCTCGGTATCGAACACAAAATTAGAAACATTAAATACTTTTTCCTCAGGGATTTCTGTGCGAATGTTCACGCGCTTTAACAAGGATTTGATGCGAAGATTCAATTCCTCCACAGAAAAGGGTTTGGTTAAATAATCATCTCCACCTGCATTGAAACCCTCTATTTTGTCTTCTGTCATGGATTTAGCCGTTAAGAACAAAATTGGTATGTCACTATTAATTTTCCTGATGTCTTTGGCTAAGGTAAACCCGTCTTTTTTGGGCATCATCACATCGAAAACACAGAGGTGATAAGCTTGTTCATTGAAACGCTTTAAGGCCTCTACCCCATCGGTAGCCAAGGATACTTGATATCCCTCAGAACGCAACTGATCCGATATGACAAACCCTAAGTTTATGTCATCTTCAGCAAGTAAAATTGAGATTTTCATGGTAGGCAAATTTAAGGAATTTGATTTATGAAAAGCCAAGAGCCTTGGTTTCCCATGACTCTTGACTAATCAACCTAACCTACTACTGGTGCAAAGATAATGTGAAAATTTAAATCGGTTACGAATCCCTGCTCTTTTTTTTAAAAATTTGTTAATCTTTAGTTTATGGTAAATTTGATACCCCTCCTCCCAGGAAATCTTCTTACCTTCGTGTTCAAATGGGACATATACTAATTGTTGATGATGAAGCAGATATTCGAGCCTTGCTCAAGTATAACCTTGAGAAAGAAGGGTACACGATCGATGAAGCGGAACACGGTGAAATGGCTTTAGCGCGAATCGCGAATAAAAAACCAAATTTAATTCTTTTAGATGTGATGATGCCGGTGATGGATGGCATACAAACCTGTGAGCACATCAAATCAAATTCAGCTACGAAAGATATCATTATTTGCTTTCTAACAGCACGCGCAGAAGATTACAGTCAGATTGCTGGGCTTGATGCGGGAGGGGATGATTACATTGCAAAACCCATTAAACCAAAAGTGCTGGTGAGTAGGATAAATGCATTAATCAGAAGAACACGCACAGTCACTAGATTGGTGACAAATGAAATACCTCAGGGGGATCTTATTATTGATCGAGAGACTCATTTGGTTCACGTAAAAGGCACTTCCCTTCAGCTCCCCCGGAAAGAATTTGAACTTCTTTCGCTTTTAGCATCTAAACCTAACATGGTTTTTAAGCGCGAAGTCATTTTATCCAATGTTTGGGGCACGGACGTAATTGTGGGTGACCGAACGATAGATGTTCACATTAGAAAGTTACGTGAAAAAATTGGCGACTCATACATTCAAACCATCAAAGGTGTAGGCTATAAATTTTATTCCAAATAAGAACACATGAAACCGATCATCTATATTACATGCTGTTGTTTTTCGATCCTCAGTTATGGGCAACGAATTCAATCCCATGAATCAATTCGTCAAAACTTAGTGGCTTGGGATACCATCCGTGGTTCGTGGATATTCGACGCCATTCATGCGATTCATACCAAACAAGCCGTTCCCGACCGCACATTTCCGGAGGATTTAACTCCTGCAGAGCTCTTTTCACTGGCCCCCGTGGAAGATCGAGAATCCTTGCAAAATACCTTATTGAGTATCAATACCCCGGATGCTTTTACCGAATTAATGAGTGCTCTGTATAATTCCACTACGTGTGAAACTGCACAGGGAAGAAGTTTTGGAGACCCACACGTGGTTACTTATGACAACACTGGGTATTCCTTTCAAACGGTTGGAGAATTTGTGTTAACGAAAGTAGGAACCTACTTCGAGGTTCAAGCCCGACAAAAACCCCAAAGCGAAGATTTTTCATTAAACACAGCGGTTGCCATTAAATTATATAACGATCGAATAGCCTACTATGCCGCAGATATTCCGGACGGCTCGAATTCACCCTTGTGGCTCAATGGACAACCCATACGCATGGAGGGCCGCACCTATTACCTACCCTGCGGAGGAACCATCCGTCTTATTGGAAGGAACTATGTAGTCTCTGGACCTCTCGGCGAAAAAGTAATCATTGACAATCGAGGAGGCGGGGGTAGAGGATTTGTCAATTTGACGGTCAATATTCCTTCCTGTAATTTATTGACACCTACCGGGTTATTGGGAAATGCTAACCGGAATAGAGGGGATGAATTTCAAGTCAATCAATTTGGTCAAAACAACAACCTTACAGGTTTTATGGGGATGAATACCCCAGAATTTGCCTCTTTATCTCAAGACATTGAACAACGGTATCAAAACGAAATCATTAAAGATTTTGCAGAAATCCATCGAGTATCCGGAGAGCTAAGCCTGTTTGATTATCGTCCGGGTTTAAATACATCGTTTTATACAGACCGGTCTTTTCCGCGGGTGATACGAACCTTTAATGCCATCCCGAATAATAACCGCGATATTGCTAGAAATCGTTGTCTGCAGATGGGAGTATCCGAAGCAGAAATGAACGGGTGTATTTTTGATGCCCATTATTTGAATCTCACACCAAACCCAATTCCTACTCCCCCAGCGGCAACAGAGGGCGTAATTTTAGATAAATTGAGGCGACCCATCGTGAATTCAAACACCATTGCCCCTTCAAAATTCCCTGAAAATGAAGCGCAACCCATGCCAACCAAACCGATAGATTCATCGACAAAACCAACGGAATATGAACCCGTTCAAAAACCAAGTTCTGAACCTGCCAAACCAAGCATCAACTTTAAGACACCCGAACCAAAGGCTCCGAATGTATCAAAACCAGCGAGCCAACCCGTCCCGGTAAATAAACCAACCGTGTCACCGGCGCCCAAAAACCCACCTGCCTCGGTACCTTCTAAAGGAAAAGGATAATGAGAACTCTTATTTTTTCTGCCTTCCTTTTGCCTTTGATGATTTTCTCGCAAACGCCAAAACTCGTGGTCGGAGTAGTGGTTGATCAAATGTGCTATGATTACTTGTATCGTTTTCAACATCATTTTCAAAAAGACGGTTTTAAGCGATTTCTAGAAGGTGGTGTGAATTGCAGAAATACCAATTACAACTATGTTCCCACCTACACCGGTCCAGGCCACGCCTCTATCTATACAGGAACAACGCCCTACAATCATGGGATTGTTGGAAATGATTGGTACAATCGCAATACTGAGCAATCCGTTTATTGTGTTTTTGACAGCACGGTAAAGCCGGTTGGCAACCCTTCGAGTACATACGGTCAAATTTCTCCGCATCATTTGGAAACTATGACCATTACTGACCAGCTAAAACTCACCTATCCATCTTCTAAGGTTTATTCGATTTCAATAAAAGATCGGAGTGCTGCCCTGCCGGGTGGACATATGAGTGACGGATCATTTTGGTTCGACTACTCCAGCGGAACATTTATTAGCAGTTCCTATTACATGGAGACATTACCCGAATGGATACAATCGTTTAATCAAACGCATTATGCCGATCAATACATTAAAGATTGGGAGCTATTAAATCCCGTTTCTGAGTATTCCAGAACCCTTGATAATTCACCCTACGAGGTCACGATTAAAGGGGCAAAAAGCCCAACATTTCCCTACAAATTCTCTGAGTACGCCAAAGGCAACTACAATTTATTCACTTTAATGCCTTTTGCGAACACGCAATTGACCGATCTCGCATGCGAACTCATCGGAAGTGAACAGATGGGAACGCACGAGACCACAGACATGCTTTGCATTAGTTATTCCACCCCGGACATCGCCGGTCATGCCTTTGGTCCATATTCTCTGGAAATTGAGGATATTTATGTACGTCTTGATCTAGAACTCGCTCGTTTATTCCGCAGCCTAGACCAAAAGCTTGGAAAACACAACTATGTAGTCTTTTTAACTGCAGACCATGCTGTAGTACCTGTTCCACAGCAGTTAATGGATGAAAAACTTCCCGGTGGGTATTTTGATATGTCGATTGCAATAAACACCGTAGAGGAAAGGCTCCATGCAAGGTATGGCCATAAACTCATACTTTCGGAAGAAAATCAAAACATCTATTTAAACGTTCCCTTGATTGATTCGTTGAAATTAACGCGCAGTGAAATCCAACAACAGGTTGCCGAAATTCTTCGAACGTTTCCTGAAGTCAAAGTCGCTGTAACAGGTGCTGATTTAGAGCGCGGAATGATTGACGACCCCTGGATGCAGATGATATTAAATGGTTATTCGAAGGAACGAAGTGGGGATGTAATCTTTATGCTCAAACCGGGATACCTGCCTGTTGGATCCAGTAAAAAATCTGAGCACAAAGGTACCTCTCACGGATCCGGTTTTAACTATGACACCCATGTACCCTTACTTTGGTACGGAATGCGGTTGAAGCCACAAGAAATTTTCAGACCCATAGCAATTACGGACATCGCGGCGACAATAGCGCACCTGTTGAACCTGCAACGCATGGGCAGCATGACCGGCAGCCCTATTGTTGAGATTCTAGGACAATAAGTACGTAGAAACCCGATTCTCTATGCGAGTGATGATGTCTTCCTCGGTTTCTTTGACGAAGTCAAGGCCGGTGATTCTTTCATAAAGCTCAATGTATCGTTGACTAACCAATGTCACAAACTCATCGGGCATTTCTGGCATTTGCTGACCCTCTAATCCTTGAAACCCTTCTTCAATTAACCACTGTCTTACAAATTCCTTGGACAGTTGTTTTTGAGTTTCTCCATTTCGTTGACGTTCCTCATATCCTTCTGAATAGAAATATCGGGAAGAGTCTGGCGTATGAATCTCATCGATTAAAATCACCTGGCCATCTTTCAAACCAAACTCATATTTCGTATCCACCAAAATCAACCCGCGTTCCTTAGCCATTTGAGTGCCTCGTGCAAACAACGCTCTGGTGTAGGATTCCATCTGAAGATATATATGTTCTGGAACGTGGCCATTCGAAATAATATCTGCCCTCGAGATATCTTCATCATGCCCTTCGTCGGCTTTCACGGCAGGCGTAATAATCGGTTCTGGAAAGGGATCGTTTTCGTTCATTCCATCAGGCATCGGCACTCCACACAACATGCGATTTCCCGCTTTATACATCCTTGCGGCATGTCCGGCCAAATATCCGCGAATCACCATTTCAACTCGAATCGGTTCGCATGCAATGCCCACAGAAACATTAGCATCTGGGGTAGCAAGCAACCAGTTTGGCACTATATCCACGGTGGCATTTAAAAAATACGTTGCTACTTGATTTAATACTTGACCCTTGAAAGGTATGGGTCTTGGTAAAATGTGGTCAAACGCACTGATACGGTCCGAAGCTACCATGATTAATCTCCCGTCGGACAAAGAATACACATCCCTCACCTTTCCGTGATAGACCGATGTTTGACCCTTAAAATTAAACTCATGACTTTTCAGTGCCTTTATCATATTTCTTTTGTTTATCTATTTGTTCTTGAGTTTCAAATGCAGTAATAATTTTTGCAATCAACTTATGGCGAATGATATCGCTGTGCCCCATTTCCACAATACCGATTCCCTCAACGTCTCTCAGGATTGAAGTGGCATAGGCCAGTCCTGAGCGCTGTTTTCCGGGTAAATCCACTTGCGACATATCTCCAGTAATCACAAACTTGGCCGTCATCCCCATTCGGGTTAGGAACATCTTCATTTGCATGATGGTGGTATTCTGTGCCTCATCTAAAATTACAAAAGCTTTATCTAAGGTTCTTCCACGCATAAAAGCCAAAGGAGCGATTTCAATAACCCCATATTGAATCATTTCCGCCAATCGTTCTGGAGGAATCATGTCTCTCAATGCATCATACAGGGGCATCAAATAAGGATCGAGTTTTTCCTTTAAATCTCCTGGAAGAAAGCCAAGATTTTCCCCTGCCTCTACCGCGGGGCGTGTGAGCACGATGCGTTTAACTTCTTTTGCTTTGAGTGCTTTAACTGCTAAAGCAACCGCCGTATATGTTTTTCCTGTTCCTGCGGGCCCGATGGCAAAGACCATATCATTTTTAACAATAGAGTCTACGAGTTTTTTTTGATTGACTGTACGCGCTTTAATTTTAACCCCACCATTTCCGTGCACCAAGGTTTCGGAACCATTATCGGTATGAAGAAGCTTCTCGCCATCCGACAGCATTAAGTTATCGATGTTGTTTTCAGACAAGGAATTGAATCGGTCGAAATGTCTAAGAAGCAAAGATAATTTCACTTCAAATTGATCTATCAGTTCTTCTTCCCCTTTTACCACAATTTTATGTCCACGCGCTACAATGGAAAGTTTTGGGAAAAAGGTTTTCAAATGCTTAAGATTTTCATTGTTTACCCCAAAAAATGCAGCAGCATTTATCCCTCCCAGTTCTATATTCCGACTACTTAACTCCAATTAAAATCAATTTATCAGGCGACATTGTGTTGAAAAACTATACTTTTGGTAAAATTATAAAATAACTCAAACATTGCGTTCTTAAAATGCAAATCATTACCCTTACATCGGACATTGGATTGAGAGATTTTTATGTGGCTTCTGTGAAGGGCCGGCTATTGCAGGCGGTGAGTGGGGTCCAACTTATTGACATCACGCATCAAATTAAACCCTTTGAAGTGGCTGAGGCAGCTTACCAACTGAGAAGTTGCTATGATTCATTTCCTCGCGGGACCATTCATATGGTTGGTGTTGACACCGAACCTTATCTTCCGTATAAAATTACAGACCCATCTCAAGAAAATCAGCTCACCTATCCTTCTATCTTGAAATATGATGGTCATTTCTTTATCACCAATGACAACGGGTTTATTGGAACATTCTTAGGAGAGGACGTGCCCGAAGCGCTCTACAGGTATACACGGATTGAAGAGGAACCTGAATCATGGACCTTTATGATGAAAACCTGTTTTGTGGAATTAGCAAGTAATATCGCGAACAAGGTGCCGTTTAAGGACTTTGCTGTAGAGGTAAATGCCTACAAAAAAGCCTTTACACCAAATCCAATTATTGAGCACAACGTGATTCAAGGAAATGTGATTCACATTGATCATTTTGGAAACATAATCACGAATATTTTCAAACATGATTTTGAGCGTTTTGGATTGGATATCCCCTTCACCATTAGTTACCAAAAAAGAAACTACGACATAGATGTAATCTCCAAAGCGTATAATGATGTTACCATCAGTGAGCGGGTTGCGATTTTCAATGACAACGGACGCTTAGAAATCGCCATCAATCGGGGTGCAAACGGGGGTAACGGGGGTGCCGACCGCTTATTTGGCATGAGGTTGGGCGAATCCGTTCGGGTAACCTTCTTCCCCAAAGGCTCGGTTAGAAATCTGAACTCCTTGCTATGATCACCCGAATCGTTAAATTACATTTTAAAGAAGAACGAATTTCTGATTTTTTTGAACTCTTTGAGGATGTAAAATATAAGGTCGTGAATTTTCCAGGGTGCATTCAAATGACCTTGCTTCAAGACCACGCGCATCCGAATATCGTTTTTACGTACAGCCATTGGGAAGATGCAGCCGCACTCGAGCATTACCGGCTTTCAACAACGTTTAATGGCCTTTGGGGTAAGATAAAACCAATGTTTGAAAGCAAGGCTGAGGCTTGGACCCTTCACGAGCAATTTGAAGGAACGAACAAAAGCGTCAAATCAGATTAAGTTGAGCGCCTATTTCATTAAAAATCCTAATTTTGAACTTCACTAATTCAGGACGTCTATGTATGCCCTCTATCTAAAAGAAGTTAGAAGTTTTTTAAGCTCCATTGTGGGCTATGTTTTCATTGTGATTTTTTTAATTGCATGTTGGTTATTCAATTGGATGTTAAGTTCCAATATGAATATTCTAGACAGTGCCCAAGCGGAGCTTATTCCATTTTTCAATACGGCACCCTACATCTTTCTGATTTTAATTCCGGCCATCACCATGCGCTCGATGGCTGAAGAACGCAGAACGGGAACACTTGAATTGTTATTCACCAAGCCCATTAGTGACCTCGGAATCCTGCTCGCGAAGTATTTTGCGGGGTTAACTCTCTTGTTAATCTCTATTTTACCAACCTTGGTCTACTATGGGTCGATTCATTACTTAGGAAATCCCGTTGGAATTGTAGATGAAGGGGCCACGTTTACTTCCTACCTTGGATTAATTCTACTGGGCGCTGCATTTGTTTCCATCGGAATATTTGCGTCGTGTTTAACCTCAAGTCAGATTGTAGCATTCATCATGGCAACGGCCTTGTGCTATATGTTCTATGACGGATTGTCTTTATTGGGATCCTTCGCGCAATTCGGAAGCCTTGATTTTATTATTCAATATTTCAGCTTGAGTAATCATTACGATTCCATCAAAAAAGGGGTGGTCGTTGCCGGAGATCTTATTTTTAATCTATCGTTCATCGTGTTCTTTTTAAGTGCCTCACTCACCGTGATTAAAACCCTAAAAAAATAGCCATGAAAAAGATCAAATGGAGTGGTTTTTTCAATTGGGGGTACTTCTTCGGAATCCTTGCTGTACTCATATTGCTCAATGTCATTGGAGCCCTGATCAATGTTAAAATTGACATGACTGAAGACAGTCGCTATTCACTGGCTCAGGGGACCACCAATTTTCTTGCAGATAAAAAGAACTTTGAAAATCGGATTAGCATTAAAATATACTTAGAGGGAGAACTTCCGGCAGAAATACAAAGCTTTCGTAACGCAATAGAGGACAAGTTAAAAGACTTTAAATCCATTGCGGGAAATCGAATAGAATACCAATTTATAAATCCAAACGAGGGCCACGCCAATAAAAAGGAGGAGTATTTTTTCCTTCGTGGAATTTTCGAAAAAGGAATTCTGCCAACCAAAGTGGTATATGTGAAAAACGGGGTGCAATCCCAACTGATCTTGTGGCCAGGTGCAGAGGTAACCTATACCTCAAATGGTGTTGTAAAAGAAACATACATTCAATTTCTTCCCGGCACCCCAAATGGTGAACCCATGGAATTGAATCGATTAAATCCGATCCTTGAAAATGCACTGAATAACCTAGAGTACAACATCCTTTCCTCGTTGCGAAAAATCAGCCAAAAAGACAAAAAACGGATCGCATTTCTTCAAGGTCATGGGGAATTAAATGAGCATGAGACCATGAATGCTCGAGCTGTGTTAAGCCCCTATTTCTACCTTACCTCCTTAACGTTTAACAGCAAGGAATCCCTGAATGATTTAAACGAGCTTGATGGATTAATCATCGCTGACCCTAAGCAAGCATTCAGTGCTATGGACCTTTACTTTATAGATCAATTCGTAATGAATGGCGGTCGCTTAATGGTCTTCATGAATACCCTTGCTCACCATGAAGATTCACTGGCGCAGAATTTTATGGACCATACCATTCGGAAGAATCTCACTTTGGATAAAATGCTCTTTGATTACGGAATTAACATTCATGAAAACTATGTTTTCGACCGATTATGTGGGTACAGAAAGGTCCGTATGGATAATGCAAGCAGCTTGAGTTGGCCATACCACGTGCTAGCCAGCCCGTCGCTACACCCCATTACTCGGAACATCGACCCTGTATCGCTTGAATACGCAAATGAACTGCAATTAATCGAAACACCGGGAGTAAAACTCACTAAAATCCTAACCAGTTCATCGAATGCTAATCGGTCTGGATTGGCTCCTCAAATCAGTTTAATGGATTTTCAGATTTTCGGTGAAAATCCTGCCTTTGTCGAAAACCCTACGGATCCAATTAATAAAATCACACTCGCCGCCATGGCCGAAGGCACCATCCCTTCTCACTTTATTAATCGCGATGTACTGATTCAGGTGGATACACTAGAAGCATTCATTCCAGTGAACTACAGAAAAAAACAAGTGAAAAGTAATAAAGAAACAAAAGTATTTGTGGTAGGAAATGGTCAGTTTATCGCCAATGCCTATGATTCGGTCTTCCGAGGAGGCAAGTACGAATACGTTTCATCTCCACCGTTTCCTTTCAATGCCCTAAAATATAGCAAAGTACCTGATTTAAATGGGCGGCCTTTGATTTATGGGAACCAAGAGTTTATACAAAATTTGGTTGATTATATGATGGGAGATAATAGTGTATTGGATATCCGCAGCCGTCAAATAGAATTCAAAGAAATGGATAAAATGAAACTCCAGGCCGAAGGTGAACGAATTCGATACTTGAATTTATTTCTACCCATTGTACTCGTTGCCCTGGTGGCGTTTGTAATGATGTTTTCAAGAAAACGCAAATACATCAATCAATGAAAAAAAATAAGAAACTGCTCAGTTTAACCGCATTGCTCCTCGGAATTCTTGCGCTCGCTGTACTTGCCGTTAACCTCATCAAAAACAAAGGGAATTCAGATACAGAGTGGATCAATTTCGCGATAGCGGATACTACCCGCATTTCAAAAATTATCATTGAAGACACCTATGGGCAGCACATGGAACTGATACAAGATGGCGGTGAATGGCATGATGAAAATGGTGCTTGCGTCTCAAAGCCGAACGTTTCCTTTATTCTTGAAGCGGCGAAACTCATCGAATTTAAGGGGTATCTTCCGGAAAAATCGAAAGGAAAATTCACCGAACTCATGGCCACGCAGCACATAAAGGTATCTTTCTATCTGGATGGACGCTGGTCGAAATCCTGGTATATTGGCCCGCCAGCACAGGATCACTACGGTCAAATTATGCTCTTAGAAACGGCGGATGAAGGAAAAAGCAAAGATCCGGTAATGATGCGAATTAAAAACCTGAATGGCATTATTAGCCCTCGATTTTTTGCAGAACGCAAGCGATGGATGTGCACCGAAATCTTCGCGCTCAATCCCGAAGAGATTAGCGCTGTAGATCTCAAAAACTTTGAAATTCCTGCACTCAGCTTTAACATTAAAAATTTTGGCCGTCGGTTTGAAGTAAGATCTCAAGGAAAAAAATTAAGCGTACTTGATACAGCAAACGTATATCGCTACCTGCAGGGATTCAAGAAAATTCACTTCAACTTTCCCAACATCGAATTAAGCAAGAAACAAGTGGATTCTGTTAAACGAAGCCCGCTCTTTTCTCAGTTAAAAGTGACAGAGCGCGGAGGAAAAATCACCACCTTGCGCATGCATCGAATAAAAAGCGAGGTTCCACAGCGGAATGAGGTGGGAGAAATGGTAGAAATGGACATGAATTTATTTTGGGCTGAGTTGCCTAACGGGGAATTGGTTAAATGCCAGTATTTTGTATTCAATGCCTTATTGATGGGTCATATCTATTTCCCAGATATCGCGAATGCGAAATAAAAATGGGAATTGAGCAAAGGGCGTATAGAATTCATAAAGTATTGTTATCTTTGTTTGTTGAAAATTAAGCTATGAATTTTATTACCTCCAGCAATACCTTATTGAGTCATCTACAAAGCATTTCGGGTGCCCTAAGCACCAATACAAAAATGCCAATTTTAGATAATTTTCTATTCCAAATCACTGGAAATAAGCTAACCGTTTCCGCTACAGATTTAGAAACTACCATGATTACCCATCTGGATGTTCAGTCTGATGCTGATGGCAAAATCGCCATTCCCGCGAAGCTTATCCTCGACGTACTTAAAAGCCTCCCAGATCAACCGTGCACCTTTCGTGTAAGCCCGGAAAATTATTCCATTGAAATCACCTATGATAATGGTAAATCGAAAATGGTTGGATTCAACGGTGAGGAATTCCCGAAACTACCTACCGTAGATTACAGCAGCTCTATTGAAGTTACTGGTGAATTGCTTTCCAATGCCATCAATAAAACCTTGTTTGCCGTTGGAACAGATGAAATGCGTCCGGTAATGACCGGGGTATATTGTCATTTTTCACCTGAAGACATTACATTTGTGGCCACGGATGCACATAAATTGGTGCGTTACCGCAGAACCGACATCAATACCACTTCGAGCTCCTCATTCATTCTACCTAAAAAACCGCTTAATCTACTGAAAGCTAATTTACGCGGGGAGGAATCGGTGAAATTGGAGTACAACGAATCCAATGCAACTTTTACCTTTAATGATTTAACCTTGGTTTGCAGACTTATCGACGGGAAATACCCGAATTATGAAGCAGTGATTCCAAAGGAAAACCCGAATGTACTTACGTTAGAACGAAGCCATTTCTTGAGTTCGCTTAAACGCGTTGCAATCTTCTCGAACAAAACGACACACCAAGTAAAACTCAAAATTGCGGGTGCTGAACTGCAATTATCCGCTGAAGATGTTGACTTTTCCAACGAGGCCAATGAGCGTCTAACATGTAATTTTGATGGTGACGATATGGAGATTGGGTTTAATTCCCGATTTCTGATTGAAATGTTAGGGAATCTAGAAACCGATTCTGTACAATTATCGATGAGTGAACCGTCTCGTGCCGGGCTATTAACGCCTCATGAAAGTGGAAACGCTGCAGAGCATATTTTAATGCTCGTGATGCCCGTGATGCTTTCTAGATAACCTATGCCTGCGGAAAAACCGAACATTCGTAACCTTTCTTTAGTTGAATTAACCGAGGCCATCGTCCAAGGAGGTTTTCCGAAGTTTCGCGCCTCGCAAGTGTATGATTGGTTATGGAAACAACATGCGGCCAATTTCTCATCCATGAAAAACATTGGGGCTCCCCTAATTGCCTACTTGGAATCTACGTATCATATTGATCGATTGGTCCTGGATACCGTTCAAAAAAGCAGCGATAAAACCATCAAATGTGGGTTTAACACCATAGACAACCAAGTTATTGAGGGAGTTCTAATCCCCACCAGTAAACGCATGACCGCATGCATATCCTCCCAAGCTGGATGTAGTTTGTCGTGTGCCTTTTGTGCTACTGGGAAGCTTAAACTTATGAAAAACTTGAGCGCCGGAGAATTGGTCGATCAAGTGGTGGTGCTCAATGAATTAGCGACTACTAACTATGGAATTCCGCTATCGAACATTGTGCTCATGGGAATGGGTGAGCCCTTACTTAACTACAAGAATGTCATTTCGGCACTAGAGATTCTCACCGACCCCAATCGATTCAACATAAGCCCGCGAAGAATTACTTTATCAACTGCTGGTATTGCAAAAATGATCATGAAATTAGGGGATGAAAAAGTCCGTTTTAACCTTGCGCTTTCCTTGCATGCCGCCGACGACAAAAAGCGCAGCGAAGTAATGGAAATCAACGACTCCAACAACTTGGCTTCATTGCGTGAGGCATTAATCTATTTTCACGAACGCACAGGGTCCAGAATTACCTTTGAATACATCCTGTTTCATGAGTTTAATGATTCGATCGAAGACGCAGCAAACCTTGCTGTTTTTGCGCGCTGTGTTCCTTGTAAAATCAACATCATTGAATACAACAGCATTGGTGATTCTCGCTTTTCGAAGGCAACAGAAGCTCAAACAGAAGCCTTTAGGGAATTTTTAGAACGTAGAAACCTCATCGTAAACGTTCGGAGGAGTCGAGGAAAGGATATAGATGCTGCTTGTGGCCAGCTTGCAAATAAAATAAATCAGACTACAAAATCGCTTTAATGTGAGAAAGTGCGTCTAAACACGCTGTATCTCCCTTAACTTGAAACGCTTCTTCAAATGCCAATAAATACCGATTAATTAAGGTGGTATTGGACGTTGGCTCAAAAAACTTACGCTCCGGCTCGATTTCGATTTGTTTTAAGAATGACCGTATTTCTTGCTCGTCGAACACAATACCGTTGCCGATTGGATTGATATAAAACAAAACTCCATACTCGCTTTCCGATTCGCTAAATAAAGAAGTATTGTTTTCATCCATACGTGCCAAAATGAATATCTTCGGGAAATCAACCCCATAGATAGGAACTTCTAACCAATTTGCGATAATCGAATAAATCAAACCAATAATCAAAGGATTACCCTTCTTTTCCCTTAAGACCGTTCCAATATTCAAATGGGCTAGATCGCGCTGAAAGCTTTCCGTGCATTCAAAACCATGAACCTCGAAAAACATGTGATTTAGTATTTTGACTTGTTCAAATGCGGTTTGATAATCATTTAATTCCAACCATACATCTTTACGAAGCGCCTCCATCTGTTGTAGAACAAGTGCATCGTCTAGGGAAGAATCCACCAACTTATTCAGGGCTACAATGGCTTTCAATAAGTCTTTATCTGCCGAAGTACTCCAAGTTAATAACTCGTTAGAAACGGCATCTAGGCGAATGGCCTGAAGGATTTCTGAGGCGCGACTTACCTGCACACTCCCAGCGGCTTCGTTGGATAATACCTCCATAAGAAAGGGCTCAATGAGCTTACCTTCTGCTTTTATTACTTGTTTAATTACCAAGTAGATTCGTTCATCGGGATCTTCCAATAAATCTACCAGTGCTTTTCGTTTTCGATTTGACATCATCACGAGACAAAAATATTCATGAAGCGGGCTCAATTCGGAAAGGGGTCGGTTCTTTATCAAAGTAAAAATGTTAATACTCATGTAACCTATTTAAAAATCGGCCGTTTACTTGCTTGAATTCAAATGAACTATGCTACAGGTTATTTGAGATTAGGGGGACTTGTCCCCCTTTTTTTATTAACTTTGACTATGAAAACAATGGTAACACTTTTAATTAGCTTTGGGTTATTATCCTGCAAATCAACGAAAGTAGCAACAATTGAACCCCTTACAGAAGGCACTGCCCAATGGGTTGGAATTGTTCATGTCAATGAGAATCAATGTCCGGTGTATATTGAAATCACGGATGAATTAAATCCGGGAGTATCTGTTCCGTTTCAAGCCGTTTATCCGCTAAACTTAAAAGATGGCATGAAGAAAAAAGGGCTAAAAGTACAATTCAGCTATACCCTTTCAAAAGCCATGTCTCCAGAAGGATGTACTGCGGAGGCGGTAATACAACTTGAACAGATTACCGTTATTCCATAGGGGAAAAACTATCTAAGCATAGGTAAGCTAAGGCGCGACCAATGGTTCGTTCTTGCTCCGGATTATTTGCGGCCCCTTCTGTTAGATGAAGATACGCCAGGGGTTGATTCGGAAGCAGTCGGATAATATTTCTTATTTCATCTAAAGACCAACCAGAAGGGGACGATGCGGAAGAGGGCATATTTGCCATACAATCCATATCAAGATCAACTCCTACGGGACCCTTGGCGTGAAAAAAAACATCGAGAACATCTACAGTAAGGACTTGCCCCCCCGTGTAATAAGACTCAAAAAACTTAAGATTCACATGATGCTTGCGGATGAACTCTTTCATGAAGGGTGTGATTCCATAGGCATGAACTCCAAACACATGATAATTCTTGAGCACTCCTTCTTCCAACGCGACCGAAAAACTATTGCCGGAATGCCTTCTATTAACGTCACGGCAATCGGTATGTGCATCAAGATTAATTACAGTTTGACAAGCTTTCACCTCATTTGCCCAACGCATGAGAGGCAAGGCATTGTTGTGCCCGCCACCAATGACAACAGGAAGTTGATCCGCTGATACATGGAGGCGCAATACTTCTAACACAAAGGAATCCAACTCCTCCACTAAAACGCTGGCCTCCTCAACTTCCGTTGGAAAGGTCCCAATAAACGTTATATTACCCAAGACATCGAAGGACTGTCCTTGGTAAGGCCACTGAATAAATTGTTTAAAAAATGCATTAAACGCATGCTCCGAACCCCTGCGTCCATAGTTTGCGAATGGCCCTATGGATTCGCTAATGCCCAAAAGTAACACCTGCGGCTTGGCATGATTTGCTTGTAAATAATCGCCTATGCGCTCCTCTCCATTCCTACTGATCATTAGGTGATCAGAAAATAATTTAGACTTCGATCTGAGTTCGAAATTCTTAAGATTGGATTTCATAGGCTTTAAAGATGGTTTGTATAAATTCAGGGATTCGAATGGGCTTGGATTGATGAAGGGATTGAAACACTAACACAGTTGAAGCAGTGGTTAAAATTCTTGCATTTTGATCAAACAACACATAATTAAATTCTAGGGTACAATTGGTTGTTCTAACTAAGGTAGTCTCTAAGCGCAGGAGGTCGTCGTATTTGGCGGGCGCTTTGAATTGAGTATTCATGGACACCACGGGCAACAATATTCCCTCGTCCTCGAGTTGCTTATAAACCACTCCAAGGGATCGTAAGGCTTCTACGCGACCCAATTCAAAATAGGTTGCATAATTGCCGTGATAGCAGTAGCCCATGCGATCCGTTTCACTGTAACGCACGCGGAATTCTGAGACGTGGGAATAATATAAATTCATGACTGCAAATAAGTCTATTTTGTTTGGAACTCAATCTAAAGTATTGTAAATTTGATTACTCCAAACCCCTTATTTCAACAAGTGGTAAAAAATGTTACCACAAGTAAAAAAAAATTAAAAGTCAAGGGCAATTGAACTTTTTTTTTCAGTTTTTTCTGTGAATCTTTGTTCACAACTTTTTAACAGTAGTTAATTTACGTTTAACATACGTAAGATGTTGTTTATCAGTTCGGTGTATTTATTAATTGTTTTAGAAAAAAATTATGTTGAAAGATCATACTACTGCTTGGGAGTCTTGTTTAAAAGTTATAAAAGACAACATCTCTTTGCAAGCATATAAGGTGTGGTTTGAGCCAATAATTCCGGTAAAGTTAGAACAGAGTATTTTAACGATCCAAGTTCCTTCTCATTTTTTTTATGAGTGGTTGGAACAGCATTATATTGGATTATTGAGCAAGGTAATTAAGAAAGAAATTGGTCCTGAAGGAAGCTTGGAATACAGCATTGTTATGGAGAGCAACCACCGAAATGCCACACCATACACGGTAAAGTTGCCAACTCAAAATAACTCACAAGGTCAAAACTCTCCCCAAAGCATACCGCTAGGGGCAACTGAGCCTCAAATCCGAAATCCGTTCATTATACCCGGATTAAAAAAAGTTACCATTGAGTCTAACTTAATCCCAAGTTTTACTTTTGAAAACTTCATAGAAGGCGATTGTAATCGCTTGGCGCGTGCTTCAGGATATGCTGTAGCAAACAAGCCAGGAGGTACGGCCTTTAATCCCCTGTTGATATATGGAGGAGTAGGTTTAGGTAAAACGCATTTGGCTCATGCCATCGGACTTTCCATCAAAGATCAGCATCCAAGTAAAACGGTACTTTATGTGCAATCAGAAAAGTTTGCGCACCAGTTTATAGATGCAATTAAAAATCAAACGACCAATGACTTTATTCACTTCTATCAAATGGTGGACGTGTTGATCATTGATGACGTTCAGTTTTTTGCCGGTAAAGAGCGCACGCAAGACGTCTTCTTTAGCATTTTTAATCACTTGCACCAGAATGGAAAGCAAATCGTCCTTACTTCCGACAAGGCGCCTGTAGAAATGCAAGGAATGGAACAGCGTTTATTATCTAGATTCAAGTGGGGGCTATCCGCGGATTTAAATGTTCCTGACCTCGAAACACGCATTGCCATACTCGAAAAGAAAATGTATGCGAGTGGAATTGAGTTACCGAAAGAAGTCGTTGAGTATTTAGCGTATTCCATCAACACGAACATTCGAGAAATTGAAGGTGCAATGAACACGCTCTTGATGCAGTCATCCTTAAATAAAAAATCAATTTCATTAGAGCTGGCAAAGCAAATGGTTGATAAATTTGTTAAGAATACCGCACGAGAGGTTTCTATTGAATACATTCAAAAAATTGTGTGCGATTATTTTGATTTACCCATCGAAATGCTGAAATCCAAAACACGCAAGCGTGAAGTGGTTCAAGCCCGTCAAATTAGCATGTATTTTTCTAAGAAAATGACAAAATCTTCGTTGGCGAACATCGGTGCACATTGTGGCGGTAAGGATCACGCCACAGTACTACACGCGTGCAGAACGGTCGTAAATCTTTCTGAGACCGATAAGCAATTTCGGGTGTACTTAGAAGAACTAGAGAAGAAGTTAACCATTCACTAAAACTCATTGAGCGTTAAGAAACGGACGGTTTCTTGTGTAAGCGAATATTCCTTAACACAGCAAAAATCCAAATTCATTGCGCTGTTATTTCCCTGCGCGGATGAGGATGCATTCAAATTTAATCTGAATCGATTTAAATCGCTGCATTCAAAAGCAGGCCATGCGTGCTACGCTTATCAGATTGGAAATCCAATTCAAACCAGAGCAAACGACGACGGGGAACCCGCTGGAAGTGCCGGATTACCAATCCTTGGTCAATTAAAATCTCATGAATTAATCAATGTAGGTTGTGTTGTTATCCGCTACTATGGCGGGACAAAATTAGGCGTACCCGGATTAATTGCCGCATACAAAACCGCGTGCTTGGGTGCCATACAAGAAAATGAAATCATTCCCTACCAAGCGGTCCAAACGCTTCATGTCGTTGGTGAATACGAGTCCTTAATGAAATTCTTGAGTATTGCCAACCAGCAGAAGTGGAATGTACAGTACTTAAGTTCGGGGACTGATCCCATGCTACAGATAAATATAGCAGAAGAAAGCGTACCCCTTGTCATGGAGAAATTATCACTATTTTCGTCATTAACTTGTTATTAAATGCATGTGTTACAGCAACTCAAGTACGTCAAGTAACGAAACACTCGGTAAGATTTACCAGCGATCTGTTCAATTACTGCCCCCCGAAACGCCCGTATTTTATGCAAGTGGGTTTTCCTTTCCAAGGTGGCGCATTATCACCAAATCTCCAACCATTCACCTCATGAAATGGGGATTAATCCCTCACTGGTATCATGGGAATTCCCCCCTTGACTTTGCGAGTAAAACCCTCAATGCACGTGTAGAAACCCTTCATGAAAAAGCGAGTTTTAAACGCTTAATTGCAACACACCGTTGCGTGGTTCCTTCATCAGGGTTCTTTGAATTCAAACACGTGAATGCAATTAAAATTCCTTACTTTATTTATCCCAAAAACCCGTCTATTTTCTCTATGGCGGGGTTATACGATGAATGGTTCAATCCCGAAACCAAGGAATATCAACAGTGCTTTACAATCATTACGGCGGCAGCCAATCCACTTATGGAAGAAATTCATAACAGTAAGAAACGAATGCCCTTGATTCTACCGAATCGTCAAGTAGAACAATATCTGAATGGCTCCGATGAAATACAACATTTTTCTTCCATTCCGTCTGAGGAAATGAGTGCTCACCCCGTTAACAAAGGCATTATTTTCTCTGAACATGCAAACGTCCCTGCCGTGCAACACCCTATTGTTAATAATATTGAGGGTCAAACCCAATTATTCTGAGATATGGTATTAATTTTGTGATTGACGAACCATGAAAATTAACTACATCTTTTTCCTTGTACCCTTACTCCTAAGTTCATGCATTGAAATCATCGATGATTTAAGTATCCATAGTGATGGTACAGGCACCTTTAAATACTCTATAAACTTGAGCTCCAGTAAATTAAAGGTGAATTCCATTCTTTCACTCGACAGTTTAGATGGAAAGAAAGTGCCTGATTTGGCTGAGATTGAAGAAAAAATCACAGAATTCAAAAACCTACTGTCGCAAGAGCCGGGGATTAGCCTAGTAAAAACAGACCTGAATACCAGTGATTTTATTTTAAAAATAAGTATTGATTTTAATTCCATTTCACAATTACAATCGGGTATTAAAAGTGTGCTTATGCGCCTGAGTAAAGAAAAAGACCAATATGCGATTGAAGAAGATTGGATTTCTTGGGATGGCAAAACGCTGAATCGTGAAATTCCGTCCGCAGTAACTTCCAAAGTAAAGACCTTTGAATACTCAGAAATGGATTTATTAAAATCCGGTACTTACACGAGCATTACCCGATTTGATAAGCCAATTTTAAAAACAAGCAATTCAAACTGTAAACTCAACCCCGCTAGGACTGCTTCCATGCTTCAAGTGAACACCTTCGACCTCAAGATCAATAATTCACTCATTGAAAACGCGATTACCTTAACTCCCTAAGCGGTATGAAACACACTTTATTCTCCGTTGTCATTCTTATGTCCGCTGCTATGTTTGGGCAAAAATCGGAATTGATGATCCCACAGGAGGCGGTTACTGTATTCAGTATTAACAACCTTGATTTGCTTAAGAAGATTGGTGTTGACCAACTCATTTCTTATGATTTCATGAATGAAATTCACCAAGAATTGTTCGATGGATCAACCGATAACAAATCCCTCAAGGATGCTGGAATTGATTTCGATCAGCGCTTGAATATTTTTTATGGGAAAACCCAACACATGGAAGTTTCCGGGTTTACGTTTGGCATTACAGACGAAGCGGCACTCTTTTCAGTGTTTGATGATTTTGATCCGCTCCCAAGTGAAATCAACGGAGCGAAAGCCTACGGATCCTTCTTTAACAACTTGGTCATTAAAGACAAAAACGGGTTGCTAATTCGGGTTGAACCGATCGAGTCTTATGTGATTTCCATGACGGATTCCATCTGGTTTTCGAGGGGTAATCTCTCACCATATTACCAGGGCTTTGATCTAGACGAAGCGGTAAGCGATGATGAATTAATGGTCCAAGATATTTCTTATGAACTTCTTGAAAAAAACTACAATGAACTTCGCGATAGCATTCAGTACGTGTTACAACGCCAATATTTATCCGAGGTATTTAAAGGGTTATTCCAAGAAGGAAAATCGCTTTATTCGCTATCCCAACCCTTTCGGGAGGTAATACTCCATCCGGTGGCAGGCGTATTTTACATGGATAATGAACGGAATTTTGACCGTGCCAAAAACCTTTGGTACCTCAAATCAGTATTGCCTTCACTCTACCTTGACATCCAAGAACTCTACCAAGGAAACATCATCACAGGAGATCTTGTGTTGGGAGCGCAGTCCATTGATTTTAATATTACAGCTTCCTACGGTGAACCTTTGGGCTCGATTTACATGGAGATGAATGATGCAAAATTTGATAAGCGCATTGCGAAATACATTAAGGAGGATCAACCGGCGTACTTCACTTACACGATAAATTTAGAGCATGCATATAACAAGGCCTATGAAATTGTGCTTCCATTGTTAGAAAAGGAGAAAAATATAGACTTATCCATGAATGTATTAACGCTAAAACTCGCTAATGCCTTCATCAACAAAGATGCTGTTTTTGACGCCTACAAAGGATGTATGTTTGGAACCTTTAATGGCGTTAAAAAGGTCAAAACTCGCAAAATAGAATTTTTTTATAACGAAGAAACCTTTGAATACGGCGAACGTGAAACCGATGCGGAAGAAGAAATGCCTATTTTCACGCTTGGCTTTACCACGGGTAGACCCGATGTACCCGAGTTAATTTTAGAGCATTTGAGTACGATTACCAGTAATTTTGAAAAGACCCCTACTTATTGGGTTTACAATAAAGCCATTTTTGATGCCGCTCCCTTATACATGATTAATACCGATGGCCTTTTTATTCTAACAAACGATGAGGATTTGGCGAAAAATCACCCAGGCGGCTACGGGAAAGCAGGGCTCTCCAATAACACCCTAAAAACCATTAAAAAAGCAGGCTCAATGAGTGGTTTTGCAAATTTAAAGGCGGTAGCGAATCAATTCCCCGCCGATTTTCTACTCCCAGAGCAGGTTCCACTCATGGAGTCATTACAGGGTAAATCGGGTACGATGTCACTGCGCTCAGGTAAGACCACACTCCAGAATACAGAAATATCTTTATCCTATGGGTTCGAGTCGTCGGAAGACTCGGGCAAGCATTTGCTCGACATGTTAAACACCTTATACTTGCTAACAAAATAAGGGTGAAGTCGTTAAATAAAGGTGTTTTTTTTATTATACTCCTTGCTCTTTTGGGCGGGATTCTTGTAGCGAAAAGTAATTTTTTTTCATTCAATAAGCATCCGAAGCTCATCGATCGAGTTCCCGTTTCCGATTATTTAATTCGGCTCAAATCCCTGCAATTCAGTAAAGAGATTAATCCCATTCTCTTTAAATATAAGTTGCCAATTCGAGAATTTGCTGCGCCAGATTTTCTTCTCGGACAAGCAAAACATCATGGAATAAACCTGCAGACTGAAGTGTATTTATTTTTTAATGAACCCCGAGATGAGTGGGGTGCATTGATGCAAGTAAACGATTCTTCCAAACTAATTGGTGGAATTGATCGCTTTAGAAAAAATACGGAGGTGAGCGATTCATCTAGGGATGACATTCGAATTTTTTATTTTAACGAGTTAAACATCTATGTGGCCTATGAAAGAAACTACTTATTTTTCTACTCCGGAAACCATTTCGCGGGCCGCCTCAGTGAGGTAAGCCAATCAAAAACTGGAGGAATACGCCCTGAATGGAAGCGTTTTCTATCTAAAAAACCGTTCCGAAAAGAGAACTTAGTAATTTATTCCGAGGGTAAAGGCATTCAATCTTGGGGTTTCGATTTTGGGCTCTTTGCTCATGACAATGATACCACGGGATTACACCTCAAGTGTTATTTGCACTCCTTTGCTCCACATGGAATTTACAGTAAAGCAAACTCGGTCGGACTGCCCCAATCAAGCAAGGATGTGAAAGCCATTGAACTGCACCTTTCCCCGCAATTCAATACTACAAAAACTGGCAAACAGCTCATTGGAAAAATGCATCAAATGGGAAAGAAAATCAGTTTCCCTACCCGTGAGTTTTTCGCTACATGGGCAGGTGATTTGTCCTTCAGGGAAGGTGGCGCTGTAAATGCCACACAACGAATTATCACTTCGGAATTTGATGAAGATTTTAATGTGCGGGAAGTAATCAAATTTGAACCCATCAAAGTGCCAGGATATACCGTTGTATACAATACGACGGATGATGGAAAACGCTTTATCAATCAGCTCTTCGGGAAAGGCCTTTTACGCAGCGAATCGCAGCGTTTACGATTTTTATTCTCCCCCCTACTCAGTATGAAATACAGCAATCCGTACTACTTCTTCACTTCAGCCTCTACGTTTCCGATACAAATTTCAGATCCAGGAAACTACGTACTATGGAACTACGAAGGAACCCCCATCCGATTGTCTTTGGGTACGGTAAAAAAACACAGCATTGAATTGGATGTGGATTTGGAAGTGAAACCTGTACTCAAGTACATTCAGCGGACAAAAAAGATGAATTCAAAAAAATAACTAGTATACCTCTTCTGTAAGGAACATTGTTTTAATTTCTCTGATAATTTCTTTAACTTCTACCAACTCATTCGCCATAACTAAGGCTGACTTATAGGTTTTGAAATGAGGAATCCCTTTAAAATAATTGCCATAATGGCGCTTCATTTCAGCGATTCCAACCTTTTCTCCTTTCCATTGAATGCTAAAATTCAAATGTTCTTCGATTGCATCAAGCCGTTCTTGAAAGGTTGGAGGGTTGATAAATTCACCGCTGGCTAAAAAATGTTTGATTTCATTAAAAATCCA
>DBCM01000131.1 GCA_002293045.1 Flavobacteriales bacterium UBA958
ATGTTCTCCTTGCTTGGTTTTACTCCGGAGCAAGCGCAAGAACAATTTGGCTTTTTAATGGGCGCCTTTGAATACGGTGCGCCACCGCACGGCGGCTTAGCCTTTGGTTTAGACCGCTTGGTAGCAACCATGTCTGGTGAAGAATCCATTCGAGACTTCATCGCATTTCCGAAAAACAACAGCGGAAGAGACACCATGATTGATGCGCCATCCCTATTGGAACCTGCTCAATTAACCGAATTAGGAATTAACATCTTACCGAATGGACATTAAGGATTTACAGGCACGCATTACACCACTTCGCGATCAACTCATTGCCCATAGCGTTTATCAGCAAATTTCAACAGACCGCGAATTAAAATCCTTTAGCGAAGAACATGTATTTGCTGTTTGGGATTTTATGAGCTTATTAAAAAGTTTACAGCGTCATTTAACCTGTGTTAATGTGCCGTGGATGCCCACAAAAAACAAGGAAACACGTCGCTTCATAAATGAAATTGTAGTGGGCGAAGAAAGCGACTTTGATGCCTCAGGAAAGACCATGAGTCATTTTGAAATGTATGTCCAGGCAATGCAAACCATGGGTGCAGATACCCATGAAATCGAACGATTTATTCAACGCATTTCAGCGAATACACCCCTTGACGAAGCCTTGGATTCTTGTGCGATTAATACCGAAACAAAAGACTTTGTTCGGTTTACATTTTCAATTATACAGCGCGGTAAAATTCATGAAATTGCTTCGCTGTTCACCTTTGGACGCGAGGATTTAATTCCAGAAATGTTCATAGAAATGGTGAAAGAATTGAAAGCGAATCATCCAACGCAAATGGTCGATTTTCTCTATTATTTAGAACGTCACATTGAGGTGGATGGAGAAGATCATGGGCCACTCTCTTTGAAATTAATGGATGAAGTTTGTGAGAACGAACCAATTAAATGGGAAGAAGCAACCCGTGTGGCTGAAGAATCCTTATCGATGCGCATTCGCTTATGGGATGGTGTGGTAAAAAAAAACAATGCGCTTAGCGGCGCGCTGGTTTAAACTATCCGGATGCGGGTTTAAACCCGCACCCGGAACAAAAAAATTTATTTCCCCCTCCGCTTAGCCAACCAAGGCGGCAGCTGTTTTTGATGTGCCGTTTCTACCAGTTTATTGCTTAAATCGGCTCGGCCTGCGCGCTTCAAGCGACTCGAAATCCATTCTTGATTCTCGCGTTTATACCAGAAAAAATAGCGGTTTTGATTTTTCTTTTCCTCCGGAGATTTTGCCGTGAAGACCGGTTTTAAGGTATAGGGATGCAAGCCGGTATAATAAATTACTTCCGCTACGGTCATGGGAGTTGGGGTAAAATCTTGTACCTGCTCTAATTTAAAGCCCATATCCTTGGTTTCTGCCGCCAATTCCGCCATATCCGTTTCTTCACACCCCGGATGCGAGGAGATGAAATATGGGATCAAGGGTTGATTCAAGTTATGCTTGGCGGAAATCGCCTCGTATTTATCCTTGAACTGGTGGAAATACTTAAAAGAGGGCTTACGCATCATGCGCAAGGTATTGTCTGCGGTATGTTCCGGCGCTACTTTCAAGCGACCGCTCACGTGACGTGTGACGACTTGCTCCAAATATTCATCGTGATTGCCGTCTTCGTTGTTCTTGTTAAAATCATCCACCAATAAATCGTAACGAATACCGGATCCCACAAAGGCCTTTTTGATTTTCGGATGGGAATCAATCTTACGATACAATTCGGTCATGGGTTTATGCGAAGTGTCTAGGTTATTGCAAATCACGGGATGTATGCAACTCGGGGCTACACAGCGGGCGCAAATGCTTTCGTCCTTGCCTTTCATCTTATACATATTGGCGGATGGCCCGCCGACGTCAGACAAATATCCTTTAAAATCCGGATGCGCTGCAATCTCTTCTAATTCCCTCATGATGGATCCCTCACTGCGCGAGGCAATGAATTTCCCTTGATGCGCGGAAATCGTACAAAAGCTACAGCCGCCAAAACATCCGCGGTGAATGTTCAAGGAAAACTTAATCATTTCATAGGCAGGGATGGTGCCTCGCTTCTTATATTTTGGATGGGGTAACCGCGTGTATGGCAACTCGAACGACGCATCGATCTCGGACTCCGTCATGGTGGGATACGGCGGGTTAACCACTAAGCGTTGGTCACCAACCTCTTGTAGAATTCGATTCGCACTCAGCTTATTGGATTCAACTTCGACAATCTTAAAATTAGCGGCGTAAGCCACTTTATCCTTCAAACATTCCTCATGACTCGCCAAGGAAACCGTTTCCCAGTGTTTATTTTTTAGTACCTCTTCTTGCTTTGAATGCACATAGGCAATTTGTGGCAAGGTGCGAATTTGTTCGAAGGGAACCCCTTTTTTCAAGAGCTTTAGGAAGGTTCGTAAGGCTTGTTCTCCCATACCATACACCAAGGCGTCTGCTTTACTATCTACTAGAATGGATGGGAAGAGTTTATCTGCCCAATAGTCGTAATGCGTTACCCGACGCAAAGATGCTTCAATACCGCCCAACAACACCGGAACATCTGGAAAAAGTTCTTTTAAGATATTCGAATACACGGTACTGGCATAATCGGGACGAAATCCGGCTACGCCACCGGGGGTATAAGCATCGGTAGAACGCAAACGTTTTCCTGCAGTGTAATGGTTCACCATGGAATCCATGCATCCGGCTGTTACTCCAAAAAAGTACTTTGGGGTGCCTAGTTTTTTAAAATCTCTTAAATCATCTCGCCAATTGGGTTGGGCAATGATTCCAATGCGGAATCCTTCATCCTCAATGATACGACCAATCACCGCGGTTCCAAAAGACGGATGATCCACATAGGCATCACCGGAAACTAAAATTACATCAAAGGCATCCCACCCACGCTTTTCAGCTTCTTTGAGAGATAAGGGCAACCAATCGGAAAGGGGACGTTCTTGCATGTCGTAAAATTACGAAAAGCAAGGTGTAAACGGAAACGATTAGTGAACGATAATCTTTTTACGTTGAATTCCTTTGGCATCGGTGTAAGAAATCACATAGGTCCCTGCATATAGGGTACTCACATCGAAAAAAGCCATGGTAGAACCGGGTAAAATCACCTGCTTATCGATTACTTTACCTTGAATATCGGTAAGGGATAGTTCCATATTGGTCTCCACTAAACCAATCGCTTGCACGATGAATAGATCATTGGTCGGATTCGGAAAAATGCGCACTTCAGAAATAGATTGCTCAGGCAAGTTGTTCACTGGATTGTAAATTGTGGTAGCTTCTGTTATTGAATTCACCTTTGCTCCTGTTACCACACCGTAGTAGGTTGGTCCGATTAAATAAGGGTACGCTGAATTCCACTCAGAATCTACCGTTGCAAAGTAGCAATACATGCCATTCGGATATTCTGGTGTCACACAAAAACGGCCATTATGCACATCTAAATAATCCGCTGCGCCGGCATGATTTACAAATTCATAATCTTCTCGGAAATAGCCCAGGGGATAAGTGACAGAAACGGCGGGTCCATCGGGTACATCTGTTCCGTCTGCCCAAACCGTTCGGGTAGAAATATTCCGCAGTTGATACCCGGATTTAATTCGGGTGATTCCACCGGTACCGTCGGCATTTTTATAGCCATACGCTCCATACACGGGATACCCATCGTATGAAAATCCAATGAGGGGCGAATGCACGGTAGAATCGATGGCGTACAAGCCTTCGGCATCATACAAGGTACACACATTAGAAATCACCGTAAGATCCATATTAAATGCACTGGGATTTTGGTGGTGGTGATAATTTCCCATGGCCGGGTGGCCTTTTGAACAATCGAAACCAGCCATCTCCGCAAGAACTGCATCGCGATTCCATGACATGCTTGCCATTGGGCCTCCTGGACAGGGTGAAAATCCCGGGCCACCGCACAAGGAATTGGTGGCAGTGTTCCAAGCTACCCCATCCCGATAATCAAACATCGCTGTTCCATTGATGAAAATTCCAATATTCCCCCCGGTGGTAGCTGTTCCAGCACCTGCATTAACAGTAGGATTCAATGAGATTTTAAAGATTGCGTTCTGGTTCGCAGTTAACGAGGGATTACCGTCCATGAATGGTCCGGTGATGTATGAAGGAACGCCGGTGGCTGATACATAAACCCAATTCGCAGAGTATTGGACTAGCTGTACGTTAGCTAAATCAGCATCGACAATAGGCGTGGGGTTTCCTTGCACGTAATGTCTACCTGTGGTCCCATCGGTATTGATTAGCCAAGAAGAAATAGCAGGATTTGTTTGTGCCTGCAACCCTCCCGTAAGGAGTAAGCCAAGGAGTAACTGTTGTGTTTTCATAGGCATGTTAAGTTAGTTAGGAACTTTATCTGCCTAAAGGTAAGAAAACTTGGGTTCTATAAAAAAGAAAAGGGGGATTGCTCCCCCTAAACTAAACCTAAGTTTTAAATATTAGTCGTTAGAATCAGATTTTGCCAACGTGTAGATGACCAAACCAAAACCAATTTTATTGATCGCGTCAGCGATGTTGTAAACGATATCCATCGCAACTGCTGCATCTTTTGGATCAGAAACGAAAGTCATTCCAAACAATCCGCCTGGAGTTCCTAAAATGTATCCTAATGGATAAATTGCCCAACCTACTAGTACAAACCACGCTAAAATACGTGTAGCTTTAGCCACAGATGGGCCTGCAGTTTGCGCTAAACTCGCCACTTCGCCAAACCAAATAAGGTATGCGATGTAGAAATACGCTGCACCAGAAATAACACCCCAAAGTACACTGTGGGCACGGTCCATGGTTTCACCGAAATAACCTGTGATTAACATAACCACTGATGCAAAGATTAATTTCCAAAGCAAGCTTGCTTTAGCTCCCGCTTTTTTCGTGATTAAGTAAAACTCAACACACATTAACGGAACGGTTAAAATCCAGTCTACATATCGGAAGAATGTAGGGGATTCACCTGTCTCAAGGTTATAACTTCTCATGTAGTAGTAATGTACTGCTGCAATAAAAGTTATTAGTCCTGAAACTAATACGGATGTTCTCCATTTCTGAGGGACGTTGTTTAACTCAAAAAAGAAGAATACTGA
>DBCM01000037.1 GCA_002293045.1 Flavobacteriales bacterium UBA958
ACTGCAAATTCAATACGCGGCGCATTGGAAGGCACTAAATTATTGGCCGCTGTTCCTGATTTATTGGAGAAATTCGCACCACCATCGGTCGAAACAAACGTAGTATTAGCACCGAAGGCACAAATAATCACCTGGCCGTCTTTGGACATTTCCAAGGCTGTACAAGATCCAGCGGTTACAGGGACAGAAGTCATTGAGGCATCTCCAAGCTTCCATTTTTTCAAACCTCCAGAGGTTGCCATAAATACGTAATTATCCACATCAGAGCTTACAATTTGCGTACAATTATTTGTATTTGGAATATTATCCCAAGTTGCACCAAAATCTGTGGTATACCATACTCCATTTCCTCCCCAACCTTCTTGGTTTGAACCGGTAGCTACGTAAAATACCCCGTCTGGAGTTTGAGTCATGGAAGAAATGTATGGATTAGCTCCTGCATTAAAGTACTCCTCTACCCTGTTCCAAGTATTTCCCTTGTTTAATGAAACGAATAGACCTCCAGATACACCTCCAGCCCAAACACGGTTAATGTTGGTTCGGTCCACTTGAATGGCACGCGTTCGTCCACCAATATTATCAGGTCCTTCCTCCGTGAATGTTATATTCTTGGAACGATCCATTTGCAAAACACGCTTTCGGATCTCCTGCAACTTTGAATCTGACACTTGTTCGCCGGTTTGAACGTCTATATAACGAGCTTTCAACCACTCTAAAGCTTCATCTGCACCTTTCGTTTCATTGGGAGTTGATCCGAACAACGCTACGGTGTTTTCCTCGTATGTGCCTAGGCTTTTTTTACGCAGTTCATTCAGGCTTAATGCTACAACAACTGACGCAACAATCAGTGAACCAATAAGATATATTTTTTTATTCATGGGGAACAGATTTTTACTTCTAATTTTAGACTGCCAATATAATGATTATTCAATTTATTATAAACACAAAATTAAATCTTCTGTTCATTTTTTACAAAATATGTTTTTCTGCGTGATAAGAGGATCGAACTAAGGGGCCACTCTCTACGTGACGAAAGCCCATTTTCAATCCAATTTCTCGGTAATAATCAAATTGTTCTGGCGTTATGAATTCTGCCACTGGGAGGTGATTTAATGAAGGTTGCAGATATTGACCGAGTGTAACAATGTCCACATTTACGCGACTTAAATCCTCCAAAGTCTCTAATACCTCATCGGTAGATTCTCCAAGACCTAACATGATTCCGGATTTTGTTTTCATTCCGCCCTTTTTAAGACGGAATAATAGCTCCAACGAACGGTCGTATTTAGCTTGAATTCTCACCTGTTTAGTTAAGCGTCGAACCGTTTCTAAATTGTGCGATACCACTTCGGGAGCGGCCTCAATAATTTTCTGTAGGTTATCCCAATTTCCAGCAAAATCAGGAATTAAGGTTTCCATGGTGGTTCCTGGAGATTGATGACGAATGGCACGAATGGTTTGCACCCATAATTCCGCACCCCCATCCTTGAGGTCATCCCGGTCTACCGAAGTAATTACGGCATGTTTAATCTGCATGGTTTTTACACTGTGGGCAACCTTACCGGGCTCAAATAAATCAACTTCAGCAGGTTTTCCTGTCTGAACACCACAAAACCCACAGGAACGCGTGCATACATTCCCCAAAATCATAAAGGTGGCTGTACCCTCACCCCAGCATTCCCCCATATTCGGGCAACTACCGCTTTCACAGATGGTATGTAGCTTGTGTTCGTCTACTAAGCCGCGTACCTTTTTGTAGTTTTCACCAGTTGGCAATTTAACCCGAAGCCAATTTGGTTTCTTTAAGCGTGAATTATTCTCCATTTCGAGTACAAATTTCGGTAAAATAATCTTAAAACACCGTCGAAGCGATTTTGGTTTAATTATATCCTTAAAACAATCCGTACCTTTGAGGCCTATGACATCCATTGTAACCTATCAAGGGTCGCTGAGAACAACCTGTGTGCACAAGGCTGGGGAGCAAATTACTACCGATGCCCCACTGGACAATCATGGAATGGGCGCCTATTTTTCTCCCACAGATTTAGTAGCCACAGCGCTTGCATCATGCTTTTTAACCATTGTAGGAATCTATTGTGACGAACGAAAAATCCCGTTCAATGCCGCGCGTGTTGAGGTAGAAAAAATCATGGCTTCCAACCCCCGAAGGATTTCAGACATTCATCTATCCATAGATTTTAATGGAAACGATTGGGATGAAAAGACCTTATCAAAAATTATTGCTGCAGGAAAGTCATGTCCGGTCGCCATCACCCTGAAAGATCAAGTAAACATCGAATACCACTTCAAATGATTAAAAAACCGCATCAAGCATATACCCGGAAAGAAAAATCTGACATTATATATGGCATTCATAGCGTTAAAGAGGCCGTTGAAGCCAAGCGTGAGATCAACAAAATATTAATCCAAAAGGGGATTTCGAAGGAGTCCTTCGAGGAAATCAGGACCTTTTTAACCGGAAATGAATACGTAGTACAATACGTTCCGGTGCAAAAACTAGCGCAATTAACCTCCGGAAACCACCAGGGGATTGTAGCTTATGTATCCCCCATCGAATATCAACAAATTGAAGAATTGGCAGAGCAATGGCTTGAGGCAGGGGTAAAACCGTTTATCCTGGCATTGGACCGCATTACGGATGTCCGAAACTTTGGTGCACTCGCACGAACCGCTGAATGCATGGGAATCCATGCCATTTTGATACCAACGAAAGGTTCGGCCTTAGTTACTGCCGATGCAGTGAAAGCTTCTTCAGGGGCATTAAATCGAATTGCCGTTTGTAAAACCGACCAATTCAAAAACACCTTATTCCATTTACAGCAATTGGGAATACGAATAGCCGCAGTAACTGAAAAAACTAAAGTAGCCATTGAAGGAGCAAACCTTCGCGGTTCGATTGTATTGGTTATGGGCTCAGAAGAAGATGGAATCACACAAGACATCTTAAATATGGCAGATCTTCGAGTAACTATTCCAATGGCAGGAACCACAAGTTCTTTAAACGTTGGGGTTGCGGCTGGAATTGCGATGTTTGAAAAAACTAGGCAAGAAAAAAATCGCTAATCAGCGCATTAATTTAGCGGCAAGTTGCGGTATTTCGCTCAGGCAAGAAATTTTATGCTCATACTTGGATTTATCATGAGGCTTCTCTTGATACCAAATGGCCTGCATGCCTGCCTTTAACGCACCAGCAACGTCTGCCCTGTAATCATCCCCAATCATTAAACTTGCTTTAGCCGTGGTGTTTGCTCGAGCCAAGGCATGCCTGAAAATTTGAGGATTAGGTTTGTTGACACCAAGCTCCTCGCTACATAAGATCACATCAAATTGATGGTGGATTCCCGCATGCTTTAATTTTACGTGCTGCACTTCTAAGAACCCATTGGTAATAATGTGCAAGGTGAAGCCCATTTCTTTGAGGTCTTCAAGTACCTCTGCTGCAAATGGGACCAAGGCTGTTTGTTTCGGAGACAATTCAACGTAGCCGTCTCCAAACTGTTTTATTAAAACCTCATCCGTGATTTGGAATTTTTTCAAGGCTGCTCTAAAGCGTTCATAGCGCAGGGATTCCTTCGTGATTTTACCATGGGAATACGCATGCCAAAGGGCTTTGTTTTTATTGTGATAGACCTTATGAAACAATTCAAAGGTGGGGATTTGATTGCTTAGATTGAGTGCATCAAAAAGTAAACGCAAGGCGCGTTCGGAATTTTTATCAAAATCCCAAAGGGTACGATCTAAATCAAAAAAAATATGCTTACCCGAATAGGCCATACCACAAGAGGTTTAACAGCACGGAGTTCATACCTATCCAAAGCAGCATCAACGGGAAGGTATATTTATTCTCGCTGTAGAACTTTGCACACACCATGGATCCAACCGGAACAGAGAGTAATAAGGGTGCAAGCAATGTAATGCCTAGTATTCCAAAGGTTTGTTTTATTTTAACAACCCATTTATTCGCACGCGTAAATTTTCTTTTGGGTTTAATATTTCCCTTCAAGGCCTTCAATTCCTGACGCTTTTTTTGAAACGCAATGACGCGTTCGCTGGCAAAGTAAAAAACAAAGGCACTAAACGAACCGCCCAAGGCAGAGGAAATGGTGATTTCCCAAAACGGAATTCCCATTTTTGCGCCGGGTATTCCTGAGATTAAAAACTTAAATGTTGCCAGTACAAAGGTACTTCCGAGGATATGCCAATCCATGTTAAACTTTTTCTCCGAAAGCGAGGTCTCCCGCATCTCCAAGGCCAGGAACGATATACGATTGTGCCGTTAATTCTTTATCAATCACCGCCACATAAATCTCCGTGTTACCCGGAAAGTGTTTCGATACTCGATCGAGTGCCTCTTTGGTTGCGATCCCGGCTGCGATGTATATTTTTTTGGGGCTTCCTTGTTGCTTGAGTGCATCAAAAACCGCATTCATTGAGTTTCCGGTTGCTAACATGGGATCTGAAATAATCCAAATCCGATTATCTAACACGGGGGCCGCAAGATATTCTACATAAATCTCAAAATCTTCAGGGGTACTGTGTTTTCGGTAGGCAGAAACGTAAGCGCTTTCAGCGCGGTCGAAGTACCGCAGAAACCCACTGTGCATGGCTAATCCGGCACGGAGAATAGTTATTAATACTGGTTGTTCCTCCAAGACTCTACTCGGCGCAATGCCTAAAGGGGTTTGAATATCAACGGCTTTGTATTTGAGTTTCCTTGAAATTTCATAGGCCATGATTTCTGCAATTCGCTCCAAATTGGACCTAAAGCGCATCGGGTCTTTTTGAATGTCGACGTCTCTTAATTCGGCTAAATAATTGCCAATAATTGAATCTGAATCGGATAAATTATGAACCATGGTTGATTTTTTACGAAAGTACCAA
>DBCM01000046.1:0-34773 GCA_002293045.1 Flavobacteriales bacterium UBA958
ACCCCGTGGTAAATACCATGGATATGATGTGTTTACGTGGCTTGATGCTCCGGTATCTCACCTGTTTTCAACCTTTGAGTCGATGCCTTTTCCTATTCATTGGATTTGTACGCTGGATTATTTTAATGTTGTTGTTGATTCAGCGCATGCACAATTTCCCAATGTAAAAGGGGTGTATTTACTCGACGGCATGGCACCATCTCAGGTCATCAATGCTGATTGTCAAGAGGTTGATTCCGTTTCTTCAGCCCTCAGCCAACCCGATTTAATCGGGGGTAAAGGAATAATTATGTTAACCGGTTGCGGCGCACAAGGATTGGATGCAATCAATGAAATGGCGCTGATTTTAAAAACCATTCACGGGATATGAAGGATTTATTTGTAAAATACCTAAAAGGCGATATGGTTATTTGGGTGATTACCCTTTTGCTGCTCGCCTTGTCTATTGTAACAGTGTATAGTTTTGTTCCAATTCTGGTTAAAATGGAAGGAGGCACCCCGTTTCGCTATCTGTTTAAACACCTTATTTATATCGTTCTTGGTTTTTCTAGCATTTACACCATTCACCGCATCGACCCAAAGTACATCAGCCAAATTGCCAAGTTTAGTTACTTTTTTGCGATTGCTTTATTGATCTTTACCTTCCTTTTTGGTAAAGAAATTAACGGTGCTGGAAGGTGGGTTCAAATCCCCATCATTGGATTAACCTTTCAGTCTTCAGATTTTGCGAAACTGGCTTTGTTTTTATACCTGTCCAAGCTATTGGTGCGCAAGAAAGATAAATTGAATAACTGGAAGGAAGGGATTTTTCCGCTGATGGCTCCCATAGTTATTATCTGTGCCCTTATTTTTAAGGACAACCTTTCCACGGCCTTGTTGCTTTTCATGCTCTCCATGGCGGTGTTGTTTATCGGACAAGTACCCTTTTCAAAGTTAGCAACTATGGGAATGGTTGGGATAGGATTGTTGTTGTTTATCATTGGTGTGCATTCCGCATTACCGAGCTTAAACATCCTTCCCCGCTATGAAACCTGGAAAAACAGGCTTACGAATACCATTACTACGGATCAAAATGTGCTTGAAAATGCACAAGCATTGGATGCGAGAAGAGCGATTCATGCGGGATCGTGGTTTGGTACGGGTGTGGGCGACGGGAAATTAAAAGAGTATATTCCAGAAGCGTATGCCGATTTCTATTATGCGAGCTTTGTTGAAGAATTCGGTGCCGTTTCCGCAATATTGTTAACCTTTTTGTATTTAGTACTCCTGTACCGGATTATTCGCATCGCCTTAAAATCCGACAACCTTTTTGAAACGTATGTTTCCATGGCTATTGGATTGCATTTACTTGCTCAAGCAAGCATTAATATGTTGGTGTGTACTGGGGTATTTCCAGTTACCGGACAAAATATGCCCTTTTTAGCAATGGGGGGTTCCGCCCTGATTATGGCCTGCGTTTCTATAGGAATTGTTCAGTCGTTTGCCGTGAAACAACAAGTAAGTAAACCCATAAGCGAAGAAGCATAAAGTATATGAAAAGAGTCATAATTTCTGGCGGTGGAACTGGGGGGCATATTTATCCCGCCCTTGCCATTGCGGATGCCCTCAAGGCGCAGCATCCTGGGATTGACATTCTCTTTGTTGGTGCTCATGGAAAAATGGAAATGGAAAAAGTTCCCCAAGCAGGTTATGCCATCAAAGGCCTATATATTGCCGGGTTCAATCGAAAGCAATTATTGAAGAATGTGTTTCTTCCGTTCAAGGTGTTGCGCAGTTTGTTTGCAGCGCGATCTATCCTCAGTGCTTTCAAACCAGAATTGGTCATTGGAGTTGGGGGCTATGCGAGTGGTCCTACGCTTCAAGTGGCAAATTGGCTCAGGATTCCTACCTTAATTCAGGAGCAAAATTCGTTTCCCGGGAAAACAAACTTGCTTTTAGCTAAAAAAGCCAAAGCGATTTGTGTTGCCTATCCCCAAATGGAACGCTTTTTCCCAAAAGAGGTAATTCACCTTACCGGGAATCCCGTGCGTCAAGACCTCATACATGGAGTGCCCAACAAGCAAGAGGCTTATGCCTTTTATTCCTTAAACCCCTCCTTGAAAACGGTTTTTATTATGGGCGGTTCCTTAGGCGCAAAGTCCATGAATACTGCGGTCGTAAAGGAGTTAGAGCAATTAAAACACGCGAACATTCAAGTGTTGTGGCAATGTGGGAAAGGATATTATGAGCAGTTGAAGGAATTGCCTTTGTCAACAAACATTCATCTTTTACCCTTTATTGAACGGATGGATTACGCCTATGCCGTGGCAGATATTATTGTTTCCCGCGCAGGGGCTACTTCAATCTCTGAACTAACACTCGTTGGGAAACCGTGTATTTTGGTTCCTTCTCCCAATGTAACGGAAGACCACCAAACAAAAAATGCCACAGCATTATCCTCAATAAATGCTGCAATCTTAGTTCCGGACGCACAGGTTTTAGAAAAGCTATGGCCCACTGTTCATGCAACGCTTGACGATTCAAATTCAACGGCCTTGCTTGCTCAACAGATTAAAACATTAGCCTTACCTCATGCCACGGAACATATCGTATCTATTTGTAATCAGCTGATAAGCCATGAACCATAAAGACCAGGTGATTTTTTTTGTTGGAATTGGGGGCATTGGAATGTCTGCCTTAGCGAGATATTTTCTATCTAAAGGGAATACTGTATACGGCTATGATAAAATGCGAAGTGAGTTAACCGACGCCTTATCCGCCGAAGGAGCAATGATTACGTATGAAGATGCATGGCAAGCCTTTGACTTGATTGACGCCCAATCTACCCTGGTGATTTATACGCCAGCGATAAGCGAAGAGAATCAGTGGTTAAGCACCTTTAAAAAGCAAGGATTTAGAATGCTCAAACGAGCTCAGGCCCTCGGAGAAATCACCCGAAGCTCTAAAGGACTCTGTGTTGCTGGAACCCATGGGAAATCGACCACGTCTGCCATGTTGGCATTTTTACTGCATAATACATCGCTTGGGTGCAGTGCGTTTTTAGGAGCCATTGCAACAAATTTCCAAAATAATGTATTGATCAATCCCCTTGCTTCCTACACCGTAATTGAGGCAGACGAATACGATCGTTCTTTTTTGAATTTATCTCCTTACGCCTCCATCATTACCAACATCGACCCGGACCATTTAGACATATACGAGTCTGAGGATAAATTTAAGGAGGGCTTTCGGCAATATGCCCTAAAAATTGATCCGAATGGGGTCTTGATTTTAAAGGAAGGCCTTCAGGTAAATGCCTTGTGTAAAAAGAAAACATACGCGCTAAATTCGGATACCGCAGATTATACTGCTCGGAATTTAAGAGAAACCATGAATGGGGCTTGTTTTGATTTTTACACCCCTTCAGGCATATATGAAGACGTCTGCATTGGTATAAATGGTGGACATAATGTAGAAAACGCAATTGCTGCCTTGGCACTTTGTGATTATATCGGAGCATCCATGGAGGATGTATTGGCTTCTTTTCAACATTTTAAAGGGATCAAACGGAGGTTTGAAAAAATATATTCGGGAAAAAACATCCAATTCATTGATGATTATGCCCACCATCCGACGGAAATTAATCGCTTGATTTCATCCGTTCGCTTGATGTTCCCGAACACGCCGATTACCGGTATTTTTCAACCCCACTTATTTTCGCGTACGCGAGATTTCGGCGATGCATTTGCCCATGAATTGGCTCAGTTGGATACCGTTATTGTGTTGCCTATTTATCCAGCAAGGGAATTGCCAATTCAAGGAATTAATTCCGATTGGTTATTTCAAAAAATTAAAAATCCAAACAAACATTTAATGAGTCCCTCCGAATTGCTTGCGTTCCTGCGGACCAATTCCCACGGAGTGCTGTTAACCATCGGTGCGGGAGATATTGACCGTATGGTTCTTCCAATTAAAGAGTTGCTCACCATTAATGACACCACCCTATGAAAAAATGGTTAAAAATAAGCCTGCTCAGCGTGTTGGCGTTAATGGTTTTGGTGCTTTGGTTCCTTGGGAGAAATGCGGAACAGCAGCGTCCTATGAAAACGCCCGAATTACTGGTACATGTAGAGGGTGCAGACGCCTTGTTGAATGAAACAGAACTCTACCACAGAATTTTGAGTGAACATTGGTTTGTCCCCAAGCAACGAAGCGAATCTTTGGATGTGCGAAAGATTGAACGCGAAATCCGTCGAATGGAAGAAGTAAACAAGGTGCGAGTTTTTAAAATGTTGGGGGGAAATTGGAAAATAGAGGTTTGGTTAAGAAAACCCATCGCCCGAATTTTTGCAAAAAATGGAAAATCTTATTACCTCGATTCGGACGGAGTTACAATAACAAAATCTCAGTTGCACACGGCAAACCTCCTACTGTTCTCGGGAGAAATCAATGAGCCCCTATTTCGTCAGGATGCAATAAAAATTATTAACAACGATTCATTGAAAAATATTCGAAAACTAGATGAAATCTATCGTATTTCAAATTATGTTTGTAAGGATCCGATGTTGCGCGCCCTGATAGGTCAAGTTTATTTGGAACGAGGTGGAGAATTTGTGTTGACACCATTGGTAGGGGACTTTAAAATTAGATTTGGGACAGCCTATTCAGAAGAGCAAGTAAAAGACAAATTTACGCGCCTTAAGATTTTTTACAAAGAAGGCTTACCGTATGAGGGCTGGGAGAAATATTCGGAAATTAATTTAATGTATGATGGACAAATCGTTTGCCGAAACAGGAACAAAGTTGAATAATAAAGGGCCAAAAGTGGTGGTTGGTTTAGATATTGGCACCACGAAAATTGCATGTTTTGTTGGAATTAAAAACGAACACGAGAAGATAGAAATCATCTCAATGGGGAAAAGTGAATCCCTAGGTGTCATGCGTGGTGTGGTTTCTAACATCGAGAAAACGGTACAATCCATCACACAAGCGGTTTCATTGGCCCAAGAACGGGTCTCTGGGAATTTAAAGATCAACAATGTGTATGTTGGCATTGCAGGACAACACATCAAGAGCATTCAAACCCGCGGCATTCATACCCGAAAAAATATCCTAGGCGAAATATCCCAAAAGGATATTGATGCCCTGATTGATGACATGTATGCCATGGTGATGACTCCGGGGGAAGAGATTATAACCGTATTGCCTCAAGAGTATATTGTAGATAATGAACAAGGCATCAAAGATCCTGTCGGAATGACGGGAGTTCGTTTAGAAGCCAATTTCCACATCATTACAGGGCATGTTTCAAATGTTACAAATATTAGAACCTGTGTGGAGCGTTCGGAATTAAGCATTAGCGCAATTGAACTGGAACCCATCGCCTCTGCACATGCGGTATTAAGCGATGAAGAGAAGGAAGCCGGAGTCGTGTTGGTAGATATCGGTGGAGGTACAACGGATGTGGCGATTTTCTATGACGGGTTGATTCGTCATACGGCGGTAATACCCTTTGGAGGTAATGTGATTACCGAAGACATCCGCATGGGATGCAGAATCATGCAAAAGCAAGCAGAACGATTGAAAGTGCGTTTTGGTAGCGCATTGGTGAGTGAAAGTAAAGATCATGAAGTGGTTTGTATTCCTGGTTTAAAGGGAAGAGACGCGAAAGAGATTCGCTTATCCACCCTCGCAGGAATTATCCAAGCTAGAATGGAAGAAATCATCGAGCTGGTTCGCGTTGAAATCCGTAATTCAGGGTTTGAAAAGAAAATTATCGGCGGCATTGTTGTAACGGGCGGCGGATCCCAATTGAAACATTTACCGCAGTTGTTTGAATATATTACTGGGCTTGACACACGGATCGGTTATCCCACCGAACACCTGGCGAATACCAATCAAATTGAGAACATTTCAAGTCCGATCTATGCAACAGGCATCGGATTGGTGTTGAAAGGTTTTGAACGAGAAGAGCGTGGAGATGCCACCGATGTAACTTCGAATGAAAGCGATATTCGCGGTCATGCCGACCCACGGAAAAAAGGAGCCTTCTTTTCAAAGGTTCTTTCGAGAGAAAATCTGAAAAAATTAGAAAACTTCTTCATGAAAGATGAAGATTAATAACCAGTTAAATAAAGTAAAATGAACGAAATTTTTGACATCCCTAAAGATATGAATTCCATAATTAAAGTAATCGGCGTTGGCGGAGGAGGTAGTAATGCAGTGAATTTCATGTTTAATCAAGGCATTAAAGGAGTGGACTTTGTCGTTTGCAACACTGACCGTCAAGCCCTCGATATTTCACCCGTTCCGTATAAAATTCAATTAGGAAAAACACTCACCGAAGGTCGGGGTGCAGGGATGTTACCGGAAGTGGGTATGAATGCCGCTTTTGAGAACATCGAAGATTTGCGCGAGATTTTATCGAAAAACACCAAAATGGTGTTTGTAACTGCCGGAATGGGCGGTGGAACAGGTACAGGAGCAGCGCCCGTAATCGCACAAGTTGCCAAAGAATTGGGAATCTTAACGGTTGGAATTGTTACGCTACCTTTTGACTTTGAAGGCAAAAAACGCAGGTTGCAAGCCGATGAGGGCTTAGAACGTTTGCGTCAGAATGTAGATACCTTGTTGGTGATCAATAATGAGAAATTGCGAACCATCGGTAAAAGCCTAACCCTTTCAGAAGCCTTTCAAAAAGCAGATAATATTTTGACCGTCGCTGCGAAAGGAATCGCTGAGGTTATTGCAGATACAGGTGTCATTAACGTAGATTTCAATGATGTAAATACTGTATTGAGAAACAGCGGTAGAGCGTTGATGGGAAGTGCCGTTGCCAGTGGTGAAGGACGTGACCTTGAAGCGGTAAAAGCCGCCATGAACTCGCCATTGCTTAACGACCACGACATTCATGGGGCAAAATACGTACTTCTGAACATCACATACGGCGACGAAGAGGTATTAATGGATGAAATCATGAATATTACCGACTTTATCCAAGGGGCTGCCGGAGAAAGTGCGGAAGTTATTTGGGGACATGGACATGATTCAACACTTGGTGATAACCTTTCCATTACCTTGGTAGCTACCGGGTTTTCTTCTCCTGAAGAACCAAACTATGTGCTTCCAGAACGTAAGGTTATGGATTTAGACGAAGAGCAGAAAAAAGAAATTACCGTTCCGATGTCTTCTCCGTTTGAGTCTAATACCATGACAGAAACCTTAAACAAAGATCCTTACCTTAAGCCTGTAGAGGATGTGGAACCAGTTCAAGCCACCCGTTCGGAGGAAGTAACTGAATCTACAAGCCCTGAAGTGAGTGCAGTTAATCATGAAGTGAAATTTGATTTATTTGACGATGAATCGCTAGAAGATACAAACACCTTGGCGCCTTCTTTGGAATGGGAAGTTCAACCAACGGTTCAACCAACGGTTCAACCAACGTTTGATTTTTCTTCTGAACCTGTGGCTTCGGTTACGCCGGTGCACGAGCCTGTCAATACCGTAGAACCTGGGGTGATTCGTCACCAGCTTGATGATGAGACCGAAGAAGCACCAAAGAATTACCGCATTCAGTCTACGGTGTTACCTGAAGAAATTGCAAGACGAAATGAAGAACGTGCCTTCAAAATTCAAGAAATAACTTCCCGAATTCAAAACGCGGAAAGCATTGCTGAATATGAATCTCAACCCGCCTACTTACGCCGTAATGTTGAAATTAATGCTGAAAAACCTTCCCAAGAGAACAACATCAGCCGTTTCGGATTGTCCGGTAGCGGAAATGGGGATACAGGCTTGAGAAATAACAGCTATTTACACGATAACGTAGACTAAAATGAGTATCGCTAGCACCATCAACGATCAAATTAAACAGGCCATGTTGGCCAAGGATAAGGATCGCTTAGCTGCCTTGAGAGATGTGAAATCTAAAATTTTGTTGGAAGCAACCTCTGGCAGTGGTTCTGAGGTTAGCGATGAAGTCGCCATGAAGATTTGTTTGAAATTATATAAACAACGCATGGAAACGTATGAATTATACATGGCTCAAGGTAGAGAAGACCTAGCGAGCGATGAATTGATTCAAGCCAAAGTCATTGAAGAGTTTTTGCCTAAACAATTATCCGAAGAGGAAATCAACGCGGAAATTAAAACAGCAATTGCCACCCTAGGAGTTACTGGTCCGCAGGACATGGGTAAATTAATGGGGCACCTTTCCGCAAAATTATCGGGGAAAGCTGACGGTAAGCTGATCGCGTCTTTGGTGAAAGCAGCGTTGAGCTAATCTTGTTTTTTCTTATCGATTCTTTTACCTTTGACACATGAAGGAATTCCCTGCATTCGCTGCTGAATTTGCTGACTGTATTCGCGTGTTGCACCATCAAGGTCACAGTCCTGCAACCTCAACAAATTACTCCTTTAAAGATGATGCAGATCGTATTTGGGTGTCACGTTCTGGTATTGATAAATCAAGATGTTCCGCTGAGGACTTTATTCATATTGATGAGTATGGCAAAACCTTGGCACCATTTGAACATATGACCCCATCCGCTGAAACCGGCATTCATTGTGCGATTTATGAAATGTTTCCTGAAACAAGGGTCATTCTGCATAGCCATGATTTATATCCAGTCTTGTTTGCACACCATAAAAACACCTTACATTTTGAAGGCTTTGAACTTCAAAAAGGCTTTCCCTCGGTTTCAACGCATCACGACGAAATCCAAATACCGGTTTTTCCTAACAGCCAAGTTATGCATGACATCAAAAGCCATATGGAGTCACACAAACAAGCATTGAGGTATCAAGTGTTTATGATTGAAAAACACGGCTTCTACACCTGGGGAACAAGTTTGTTTGAGGCTAAACGTATTTTAGAATCGTTCAGCTACTTATGTAAAGCATCTTGGTATTTAACAACATAATTATGGCCATTTTATCCATTCCTGACCAGCATCAAGTTATAGACGACCCGAAAGCAATCGGAGCATTTCTTTCTTCTCACGGGGTGTTTTTTGATCAGTGGACCTGTGATGTTGAATTCGAAGATTCCGCCTCACAAGAAGAAATATTGTCAGCCTATGCGCGCGATCTGAGGCCATTCATGGATCAAGGGGGGTATCTTACCGCGGATGTCATCTCTATTAATTCCTTAACGGAGAATTATGAAGCCATTCGGACAAAGTTTCTTGCCGAGCACACGCACAGCGAGGATGAAATCCGATTTTTCGTGGATGGAAAGGGTTATTTTTGGTTTAATCTAGAGGATGCCCCGGTATTCAACGTCCTTTGTCAAAAAGGTGATTTAATCAGCGTACCGGCAGGGACTAAACATTGGTTTGATGCAGGTGTTGATCAACCCTTTGTAAAGGCTATCCGTATTTTTATTGATCAAAGCGGTTGGATTCCTGAATACACCGGTTCAGGCATCGAAAAAAAGTACCAATAATGAAAGTTTTAGACGGAGTCCAATGGATTCTGACCGATATTGAAGGCACAACTACCGAGGTTTCATTCGTTTATGACATCCTTTTCCCGTACTTCAGAGCGCACATGGATCAATGGAAGACTGTGGATTCTGATCCAATGAATCAAGTACTAGAACAAACACGGGTGTTAGTTCTTGAAGAGCAATCTATCAATTTGACAAGCAAGGAAGCACTGTTTGAGCAATTGCGGCAATGGTCGAACGAAGACCGCAAGGTAACCCCCTTAAAGACCTTTCAAGGGATGGTATGGGAACAAGGGTTTAAGTCTGGCGCGATTAAAGGGCATGTGTATTCCGACGTTAAGCCTGCACTCGAACAATGGACGTCAATGGGCATAAAGCTCGCTATTTTTTCCAGCGGCTCGATTGCGGCACAAAAACAACTTTTTGGCTTTTCTATCGAAGGGGACCTTACACCGTATTTCTCCGCTTTCTTTGACACCACCACGGGAATGAAGCGCGATGAGCAGACGTATCAATTAATCGTAGAACAGTTGCAAGCACCCGCAAACAGCGTGTTGTTTTTGTCTGATATTTCCCAAGAACTCGAGGCTGCGCATGCAGCAGGTTTACGAACCCTTCAACTGGTCCGTCCGGGTACCGAAGCGAACTGGTCTTGGTGCGTAGCCGGCTTCAGCGAGATCCAATAAAAAAGCCCCGCATGCGCGAGGCTTAATTTAATTCGTTTACTGAATTCTAGTGCTGAATAACTACTTTACGTGCAACGCCATTGTTTAACGAGACAAAGTAGATGCCTGAATCTAAGGCACGTGTATCTATTCCTAGCATTCCGTTATGGATTGTCCCAGTATAAACGGTACTCCCTGTAACAGAAACTAGTGAAACAATTCCTTGTGCCCCTTCTTCCAAGATTATATTAAGTACCTCGTTCGCTGGATTAGGTTGGATACTAAATCCTATTTCAGTACTTGTTTGTATGCCTGCTGCTTGGTCAAAATTCATACGTACCATAACTTGAGAGGTAGTATAATACCATGTTTGGTCGGTATAATCTAAATAGTAAACCGTTTGAGCGGGTGCGCCACCTGCAGAAGCCACAACGAGGTCATTCGATGCGCCACCATCGCCGTATGAACCCAACATGGCTAAGTAACTTTCACCGGCAGTTAAGGGTTGTGGTGTTTGTAAGGCAAAGGTTCGTTTTTGACCCAAATCAGCCGCCGTGATAACATAGGGTAGGGATTCATCAACGAAGTCAAAATCTCCTGTGGTTGGATTTACGTAGTATAATTTAGCGAAAATCTCTGCACCTTCAGCGGCCGTTGTATTGATTACGCCATCAATACCATATAATGTTGCTGTGTTAAATATGTCAAAGACAGGACCTACTTCAAATCCTTGTCCCTCGTTATAAATTCCACCGATGATAACATCTTTGTCACGTGCATAAATGTAGTCGTTTACTTCAATGTTGATGTCTGGCTGAGCGTTATTCGTTAAATCTAATTCGGTTTGACTAGATCCAACACTGAAAGATACGGCATGGGTCGCATTCGTCGCTGCTGGGGTAAAAGTGGTTGTACACCACAGGGTGTCCTGCGTAGCCGAAGCCACAGCGGTAGGGGCAGATTGTCCAGAGTATAGGGCGTTAATATTTGCCGTGAAGAGGGCGTCTCCAATATTCTGCACACCAATATTTTGAACGATTCCACCAAAATTGATGGGTGCAATTTGGTTGTTCGGCACTTGATAATAGGCTAATCTTGCACCAAAGGGACCATCCGTTCCCCATTGTATGCTTTGTAATTTTAGATCATATTGATCGGTTTCAACCAATTTAATGTCGTCAATTGCCCAATACCAACCCCAATTACCTTGATAGTTCAATTGTATCATTACACTGTCATTTCCTCCGGCTACTGCCGAAACGTTTAAGGAGGTTATTTCAGGATTTGCGGTATTTTGTGCAGTAGGTTCTGTGCCATCAGTTACCACAAAATCGGTCCACGTGGTTCCTCCGTTATTGCTCACTCGAACAATCCGTGTGTCAAGATACGTTCTATAGGAATTTTCAAACACTAAACTTACATTTAAGTAGCCACTGCAATCAATCATACCGGTGTATGTCATGTTTGCATCTTGTGTACCGTTTTGTCCTTGCGCATCAGAATTGATGAACGCAAACCCGTTATTCACCGTTGTAAATAATGCAGGACTTAACGCAGTTACAGGAATGGTATCTGCCGCAGTAGTAATAACCCAATCAAGGAACGGGGCAGAGGTATTATCATAGGTCCATTCCGCGCTATTGGAAAAATCGTTTGACCAAATGGTAACTCCTTTTGGTTGGTGATTCGTAGTTTTTTTTGCAACAGTTTCAAATGCGGCATACTTGTTTTTCTTTCCAAGCTCCGATGCATGCTTTTGCGCGGTAAGCGTTCCAGCTGCAAGCGCTATAGCAAATAAAAAGTAGAGTTTTTTCATAAGTAATTTAAGTTATTTGAACATAAAAATAAAAAAAAAGAGGCTCGAAAGCCTCTTTCCAAAATCCAAGAGTCAGATTAGTTTCTGACAATCAATTTTTTAGATGATTTAGTTCCGTTTGAATAAACGTTCACTAAATACATTCCGTTTCCAAATGCTGCAGTATTCACTTCTACTGTTGCAGTACCGTTTAATGAAGATACAAGGTTGTTGTATACTTCTTTGCCTGTAACATCTACAATTGAAATGGTTGCATCCGCACCTGCTTTCCCAGATAATGCAATCGTTGCACTTCCAGCAGCTGGGTTCGGAGAAACATTGAAGCTATTCAATAATGAATTCTCATTCACTGAAGCGTTAGAGAAGTTCATACGTACCATTGCTGTAGCCGAAGTATAATACCATGTGTTATCTGTCAAATCTAGATAGAATGTAGTTTGCGCTTCGGATTGACCGCAAGTACCAACGATTAAGTCATCCGTTGCACCACCGTCACCGTTTGAACCAGCAACTACTAAATAAGGCTCACCTGCATTCAAAGTGAAAGCACCGCCTTGTAGAGGCAACGTCAATAAGGCATCTACATCATTCGCTCCAAGGGTATATGGTGCAGATTCGTCAACGAACACGAAATCACCCGTTTGGGCATCGATGGAATATAATTTAACATACATCTCTGTTCCTACATTAGCCCCTGGGTGAATATATACATCAATGGCACTAATTTCGTCTGTAGCGTACATATCAAAAATATTACCTACTTCAAAACCAAATCCTTGGTTGTATGAACCACTAGCGATATCATCAAGATCACGTGCGTACACGTTTGGATTAACTACAATGGTTGCAGCATTAGCAATGTTGTTGTCTGCTGGAGTAGCATCCGTACTGTCGATTTGAACTCCTGCATTCACCGTAATGGTTGCGTTCGCTGCAGCTGGAGTAAACGAGGTCGTACAATTTGCAGTATCCGAAGAAAATGCAGGGATTAAGGTCGGAGCAGAAGAACCAACAAATGCACCCGCTTGCACACCAAAGGTTGCATTTTGGTTTAACAACCCGTTGTTCGAGATAACTCCTGAGAAATCAATCGCAGTAACTTGAGCGGTTGGAATTTGGTAATAAGGCAAACGAGCACCCCATGCACCAGTAGAACCCCAATATAATCCGCTTAACGCTACGTCATGATCGTCTGGTGTAGTGATTTTAACGTCGTCAATTGCCCAAAACCAATCCCAATTTCCTGTGTATTTAAAGCCAATACGTACGCTGTCCTGTCCACCGATTTCGTTAGAAAGATTCACTTGATAATCAGCAGGATTTGTGGTGTTTGTATTTACGGCCATATCTCCGTTTACTTCTACTTCGTTCCATGTTGCACCACCGTCCGTAGACCAAAGAACATAGGTAGATTCAGCATAACGTCTGTGAGACTGTTCGAATTTTAATAACACGTTTGCTTCGGCAGACAAATCAATGTTTGAATTGAAAACGATAGAAGCATTTTGCATTGCGTTTCCACCCGCTGCATCTGAATTGATGAATGCAAATCCGTTTGCTGCTGTAGTGTGAGCTGCAGGTGCAAGCGCTGCAACTGGAATTCCAGCAACATTTGTTGTAATGGTCCAATCTCCTGAAGTATGCCCAGGTGTACCCTGTGGATCATTGGAGGTAGTCTATTGTGCTGGATCGGAGAAATCATTTTGCCAAATGGTGATTCCTTTTTCTGGGGCAACCACACCCGGCTTCGCTTTTAATTCAAGCGGTGCAAATTTTTTGGTGTTTAATGGCTTCGCTGTGTTTTTTTGAGCTACCCCAACTAAACCAAACGCCAAAACCCCAAAAAAGCTTAAGTAGACTTTTTTCATGTTAAAATAATTTTAAGTTAATTTCAATACCAAAAATAAAGTTTATTCCTGAAAATTCAAAATATATCGCAATTACTTTTAGTAGGTCCGATTGGTAATGAATTTCGCCAGTGTAAATAGATTTTCCTTTGGTTGGATGCACGATACACGTGCTAAATAATTCATGGCTTGTTCTTGATACGCTTGTTGTTTTTTGGTGCAATATTCCAGCACACCAGACGCTTCATATAGGCGTTTAATCCCAGTAATTTTCTCGTCATCAGAAGCCTTACTTAGGCGCATAAATTCTGCTTTATTCGCCTCAGATGCTGTGGATTGAAAGGTGGTGTACAGGATCGTTTTTTTATCACTCAGAATATCACCCCCTACTTGCTTACCAACCTTGGTAGCATCTCCAAAGGCATCTAAAATATCGTCTTGAATTTGAAAAGCGATGCCTAGTTGTTCTCCGAAACGGTACAAGGCGTTGATGCTCGGCTCGTTTGCCCCTCCGATAATTCCTCCAAAAGCGCATGCACATCCTAAGAGTACCGATGTTTTTAGTCGGATCATTTCAATGTAATCAGCTTCAGTGACTGCGTCTATTTGTTCAAAATCCATATCCATTTGCTGACCGATACAAACTTCAATGGCCGTTTGATTAAGCATATTACTCAGCTGTTTGAATGTATCCGGACTATAGGCTGCTAGTGCCTGAAAGGCGTGAATCATCAGTACATCTCCCGATAAAATGGCCACGTTAGCATTCCATTTTTCATGTACCGTAGTTAATCCTCTCCGCACAGGCGCTTTGTCCATGATATCATCGTGAATCAGGGTGAAATTATGAAACAGCTCCAAGGCAGATGCCCCTGCTAATGCTTCCTTTAACGGGATGTCATATAATTCGGCACTTAATACGGTAAATAAGGGCCTAATTCGCTTACCACCAATCGCTATGAAATAACGCAGTGGATCGTATAAGTTTTTTGGCTCTGCAGGAAATTCCCACTGGGATAGGTGCTGCTCAATCGCGGCAATGCGTTCAGAGTATTCAATCATTTTCGCCTAATCAGATTTAGCAAATAAGTTCCATATCCGCTTTTAACAAGCGGCTCTGCGATTTGTTTGAGTTGTTTCTTATCTATAAATCCATTGCGATAAGCGATTTCTTCAATGCATCCAATTTTCAAGCCTTGGCGTTCTTCGATGACCTGAACAAATTGCCCCGCTTGCATGAGCGAACTAAAAGTGCCCGTGTCTAGCCATGCGGTACCTCGATCCAAAATGGCTACTTTGAGTTTTCCTTGGTTTAGATATGCTGCATTCACATCCGTTATTTCATATTCGCCTCGCTCCGAAGGCTTCAGGTTTTTTGCGATCTCAACTACAGAATTATCGTAGAAATATAATCCAGGTACGGCAAAATTCGACTTTGGACTTTTAGGTTTTTCTTCTATAGAAACGGCTTGGTTTTCTTCATCAAATTCAACGACTCCATAGCGTTCAGGATCACTCACGTGATACGCGAAAACCATTCCTCCTTTTGGGTTTACGTGTTTACTCAACAATGAATCAAGCCCTTGACCATAAAAAATATTATCTCCAAGGATTAAGGCGACCTTATCTTTGCCTATAAATTTTTCTCCAATCACAAAGGCTTGTGCTAATCCGTTGGGAACGTTTTGAACTGCATATTCAAATCTGCACCCTAGTGCAGACCCATTTCCAAGCAATTTTTCAAAATGGGGGACATCGTGAGGTGTAGAAACAATAAGAATCTCTCGTATGCCGGCACTCATTAAAGTGCTTAATGGGTAGTAAATCATCGGTTTATCATACACCGGCATGAGCTGCTTAGAAACAGCCAAGGTCAGTGGGTGAAGACGCGTACCAGACCCGCCAGCTAAAATGATTCCTTTCATGTGAAATGATTTTGGTTGCTCAAAGATAGGGAAGTAGGGCGGTCAAAACAAACTATAGCCAACGAAACATATCGTCGAACATGCGCTTTCCCCATGGCGTATTTCCGTAGTCTTTTTCCAGTTTCTCTCGAAGCTCTCTTAGGGTATATAGCTTGTTTTTGCCGATTTCTACCGCCAAGGCTTCTGATTTGGGTGCAGTGGAAAAGTCCACTTTATCAGCGAAATATATAATTCCCCCATCTTCCGTGGCAATCCCAAGTATGGTCCCAGGTAATCCGCAAAATCCTTCTGGGCCGATTGAAGGTAAGATATTGGGAGCATACCACGCATAAATACGTGTAGAGTCATTTTTTTCATAAATAGCCTTGCGGCAATTAAATCCGCATATCGTGCGTTTGCCATCCGTCATTTTCCACGCTCGCACCGGCAAGGAATCTTTAACGTACACGGAGGTTCCAAAGAATTGAAAAACGGTCAGCTGTTTATTCGGATTCAAATATTGAAAGTATTCATTTTTAGATGTCAACCATGCCATATCATCTGCGGTGGCCGGCGGTAGGTATTTGAAAACGGAGATTGTGTCGTTAAATGCCAGACTGAATCGATCATTTTTAATTTTGTTGTCTTCCGTTACAAAACGTTTCATGCGCTGATCGGTAAACCGTTTCTGCAGGTTGGTTCTTCGGGTGTAATAAATAGTCCCTTCCGAGTAAAACTGCGCATATCCGATGGAATCTACCCAGATGAAAATTCCTAATAACAGTATCTTAATGCCATCCTTCAAAATCATCTTCTTTGGTTTTGCTTTTGTTAAATCGGTATGTTAATTTGAGTAACACGTACCGTGTAATCAATTGGGTGTAATTGTCGGTAATGATGTTGCCGTTAACCTGTCTTTGTAGATTCAAGTTTTGATTCAACAAATCATACCCATTGATAGAAACCAGCAGGTTTTCGGTTTTTAAGAAGGATCGCTGAAGTTCCGCATTAATCACAAAGATGTTCCGATTAAAGCCACTTGCTCGTTGAGAATTGATGGTATATTTTCCGTCGGCAATAATCTTGAAATGCCAAGGAAGGGTCCATTTGAATTCTGTTTTGTATTCTTGAGTGGAATATGGGGTATTAGATGCCGCACTGAAGGTGCTTTTCGGACTGGAGTAAAAGTAGTTTTGAGAGAGCGTCACTTCTAATGAATCAAATTTTAGTTCAAGGGTAAGCCCGCCACCAATGCTTGGGTTGAACGTGATGTTCTCAACATTGTTGATGTAATTTGTCATTTTGACGTAGTTCGCGTTAAAATTCGGCATTAATTCCAACTTGCGATTGAAGAGTGGTAATCCTACTCCCATGTAGGCGTTAGAGAACAGGTTCCCATCTACATTTTCAGTTTTTGAAATGGTTCTGCCCAGTGCATCAAAATAGGTGTTGGTTGCGAAGGCATTGTTCGTTAGGGTTGCACTTAACCCGCTATATATATACCTGCCTGATAAGGCTTCCCACCGGTTAAATTGAAAGTTGAAGCTGTGAACATAGTTCGGTTTTAAGTTAGAATTACCCACCTTAACGCGGTTTGGATTTGAATTGTCTTGAACCGGCTGAACATCATTCAAGGAAGGTTGGTCGGAACGGGTGAAATATTTAAAAACTAAGCGAGTTCCCATTCCTGGTTTATAGGTATAGGTAAATCTTGGTAATAAATTATTGAAATTCTGTACAATACTCGAATCTCCGATTACATTGTAGTTATCCAGTTGAATGTTTCTAATTCCAAGCCCTGCACTAAACCAATATTTCGCGGTTTCATAAACGAGTGATGCCGTGCCTCGATTCTGTAATCGTTGGTTTTCAAATTGATTTGACAGCGAATCTACCTGTTGAGTGTAAGCACCTGAAAATAATTCGAAGGTGTTTCTAGTCTGATACGAGGAGCCCGTTTCCAGATAATACTCCAACTGTAAACGCCATTTTGCGGCCAGCGGTTCAGAGTATGTGATGACTGCATAATTCAGTGAATTTCCGTTGTCGTTTCTCTTTTTTTGGTCAATGCTATCCGTAAATGATTGATAAATATTCTGGGTAAGCAAAGATCCCGTAGTGGAATTATCTGTTTTGTTGAGGATGTATTTAAGCTCCAATTCCCGTCTTGGTTTTTTAAATAAACGCATCAAGGTCGCTTCCATACGGACATTATATCCACGCGACTCATTGCTTGTTTCTATACCCGAAGTAAAGGTCGGAACAAGCGCCTGTGTTAAGAATTGATTGTTGGTATTGTCTTGCGTTTCCGCGAAATCAAAGCTTGCAGAGGGCTTGAGTTCAATGCTTGTCAATGAATCCAGTTTCGCCACAAAGGATAGGTTTATTTTGTGGGAGGTGTTTTTGGATATATTCACGATAGAGTCTTTCGTATAGTAGGAGGTATCTTGAAGAAAATATTGCGACAAGCTACTTTGAGTAGCATTCAATTCATTTTGATTGAAACTGTAATTAAAGCCAATCTTCCCCCAATTTTTAATGCGGTCATTAAAGTAAATTCCCGCTTTCGTTGTTTGTGGAATTCCCGTATTGTTGCGTTGACCGCTTTGGTCCCACATATTCATTCCACTAGACTCCCGCTCATTCTCTAAGCCAAATTTGTTCATGTCTCCAAACCTAAAGTTGGAACGCGGGGTATTAGAACTCAAAAAGAACACCGAAAACTTCTGTTTTTTATCAAAGCGGTTGAAGAGCAGTTCGCTTTCATAGAATGGAAAACCTGTTGTTGGGTTGCCGATGATTCCGCCATCCGACGCTAAAGACGCTTTTCCAAAATACCCTCGTTTCGCGTCGGCCTTTAATTTCAAATCTAAGACTTGAATTTTTTCATCCATGCCCGAGGCATTGTCTTGGGCTTTCTTTTCATACACTTGAACAGATTCAACGCCTTTGGCGGCTAGGTTTTTTGTTGCAATTGTAGGATCCGAACCAAAAAATTCATCACCATCCACTAATACTTGACTGATTTCCCTCCCCTGTGAGGTAATTTGACCATTTTCATCAATTTTAATACCTGGGAGTTTTTTCAATAAATCCTCAACCACCGCATTTTCAGCAACTTTAAAGCTGTCGGCCACGTAAATTAAGGTATCCCCTTTATAATATACTCGGTTTCTATTGCCCTGTACGACCACTTCGGCCAAGTTTTTAACCTTCACACCCATGCGTATAAAGGGTATTTCTACCGATAATTCTGCAGGATTTCCGAATACATACAAGGTTTTAGCTTCAAATTGCGGGTGTTCTATCAAGAGGTAAAACGTATCCAAGGGCACATTGAAGTTGAATTCTCCATTTGCATTGGTTCGGTAGTAATCAACGAGGATGGAGTCGTTCAGCCGCACCAAAGAAACCGCTGCTTTGTCTAATTTTTTTAGTCCGGTAGAATCATTAACAACCCCTGAAATTCGGATGTTTTGACTAATCGAGACGAATGAGGTGGAGAGGAGAAGTAGGAGCACTAATCCAAGGTGCTTAAAAGTTTTATTCATTGATAAGTTTTATTCCAGTTAATCCCTGGTAGGAGAAGCCATTTTGTTCAGTCACTCTCGTAAAATCAATACGCAACAATTTATTCAAATTCAACCCTTCGTTTTTAACCAACATTTCAGCTAAAGGAAAATCACGGTTGTATGCAATAGCCGATTGGTAAGATTGGGTCGAGTTTTTCGTGCCTACAATAATAAATTTAAGTGTCTCAGTTTCCATTCCTCCTTGGAAACGCGTCTCGTAAGGACCTTTTTGATTGACAATGTTTAATGCCTCGCTTGCCGAAAAATCTGTTTTTCTACAAATTACAGAATTTTTTAGTTCCAAGTCTTCTTCCGTATTCGCAATTTTAGATGCAGAAAAAATTACCTTTTTCTTGTCTCCGAAATAAGAGAAAACTTCCATAAATCCATTATTCTCCTTGTTGAAGTCTTTGATTTGTTGTTTGGCGAAAAACATAAAATCCCCACTGAAGTAATAAACTGAATTGATTTGAATTCCTTTAACGTAGGTCTCTTCTAACTCCAGTTTAACAATACTTTTTTTATTATTCATTTTACCCCGAGCGGTGCGGTTATTCTGCATTCCATCAGAATATTCTAAACTGTAGAATTCGCTGAATTTAGACGAAGTGTCGATGTGCTTTATTAATGAGTCGTATGCAGCTTGGCCGTTAAAGAATAACGATTTTTCGTCGGTTATTTCTATCTCAGTTTGGTCCAAGGAAAGTGGACGTCGACTACTGTTGGTGCATTGCGTTAGAAAAAAAGAGAGAATTATTAAGCAAGGATATAAAAGGCGCTTCATTGGATTTATTCTATGTGCAAAAATAGTTATTTAGTTTAACAATGTTCAATGATTAATGGTTCTGTTTACCTTTGTCTTGTGGGATTATTATTAGGAATTGATTTTGGACTTAAACGAACGGGAATTGCCGTAACCGATTCTTCAATGATTATCGCATCACCCTTGCTTATGGTTCCCTCGGGTGAATTAATGACGTGGATTAAAGCGTATCACATTAAAAATAAAGTGAGCGGTATGGTCCTTGGGTTCCCCTTGTCTGTTGATGGAACGTATACTCACCTCACTGAAAATGTGCTGCTATTGAAATCCGCGCTGGAGAAAGAATTCCCAGATGTTCCCGTGTTTTTACAGGACGAACGCCATTCCTCTCAACGTGCTTCTCAAGCTATACATCAACTCGGGAAAAAGAAGCACGGCAAAGACAAAGGGATTGTTGACAAGGTAAGCGCTGCAATTATTTTGCAAGATTACTTAAATGAACGCGGGACTTAATTTCAACTAATGTATCTTTGTTGCACGATATGATTTTACCAATAATTGCATACGGTGATCCACTGCTCAAGAAAGAGTCGGAGGAAATTACAGCCGATTATCCATCGTTGGATCTCTTGGTTGAGAATATGTTTGAAACCATGTATCAAGCAAAAGGAGTTGGCTTAGCAGCACCTCAGGTGGGGCTCAACATACGCCTTTTTATAGTGGATGGGGCGCCTTTTGCGGATGAGGAAGGGGACGAGCCTGACCCAAGAGCGGTGGGCATGGAAACCTTTAAAAAAGTGTTTATCAATCCTGTCATTGAAGAGGAAAGCGGGGAAGTTTGGGCGTTTCAAGAGGGCTGTCTTTCTATTCCAAAAATTCGTGAAAACGTACACCGAAAATCTGAGATCCTCCTCAGTTATTACGACGAGAATTGGGCATTTCACGAGGAGCGATTTTCTGGATATGCAGCCCGAATCATTCAGCACGAGTACGATCACATTGAGGGCATTCTATTTACCGACCGTTTGAATCCGCTCAAGAAAAAAATGGTTCAGAAAAAGTTAAAGCAAATTGCAGAGGGATTAGTTAGCACCGATTATAAACTGAAATTCTACAAATTAAAACGATGAGAACAGTTGTATGTTTCGTTTCTCTCATGCTGCTAAGCGTGGTATATTCGTGCAAAGATTCTAAGGATACGTCCTCCGAAACCAAACCCCTCACGAAAGAGTCTTTACGGGCTTCCATCCAAGAAATGGAAGACTCTGTAAGCAATTCCTCAAATGCTACGGCAAGCGGTGCAGCCTATAATCTGAGTCAATTGGAGTTGATCAATCGCCTAACCTTGTATTATCGCATTTATCCGGAAGATCCGTTTTCTGCGGACTGCCTATTTAAAGTTCAAATGCTTTATTCAGGACTGAATGCACACCGGAAAAGCATCGCTTATGGAGATACCATTTTGAGAAAGTTTCCATCCTATAAGAATAAGCACTTAGTCATTGAAAGTAATGTAGCAGCGTTGGATGTATTTTTAGAGCCACGGGATACAGCAATGATCAGAACATATTACACCATGCTGCTTTCAGACAATGAGTATCCGAAAACTAAAAAGGCCGAAATTAACCGCAGACTGAAATTCCTTCATTTATCCATATTTGATTACGCGAATCTCCCTCAGAATCGGGTGGTTAAAAAATAGGCTGTTAATGATGTGTTAATTTTTTTAGATTCCTACACATTACGCGTATTTTTGAAAAGAAATTTAAACTCAAGTACTATGAAAAAATTATTGTTTGCTTTAAGTGTTGTTTTTGCAGCTACTGCAATTAACGCACAAACTACGATCGAAAAAGGTCCAAAAATTTCTTTTTCCAAAGAAGTTCATGATTACGGGAACATCAAATACGACGGAGATCCAAACTGTTCATTTGAATTTACAAATACAGGCGATGAGCCATTAATTATTTCAAATGCCAAAGGATCTTGTGGATGTACGGTTCCAGAATGGCCGAAAGAACCAATTGCTCCAGGAGCAAAAGCTACCATTAAAGTAAAATATGACACCAAGCGTTCTGGTCCAATCAACAAAAGCGTTACGATTTCATCAAATGCAGTCAATGAACCAGAAAAAGTAATTCGAATTAAAGGTGAAGTTGGACCCGCTCCTGAGTCTGGAGTTCCTGTGAATAACAGCGGTGCGCCAACAAACAACTAAGATTTAAAATCTTGAATGTAAAGGCTCCTTCGGGAGCCTTTTTTGTTTTATTGAATCCAGGCGCTATTGTTTGGCAACGGCGCTTCAATGAGGAGCTGTTCCTTTGAGATGGGGTGAAAAAACATCAATTTTGCGGAGTGCAAGCAAATCGAGCCGTCTTCATTGGAACGCTTCGCACCGTATTTTACATCTCCGCGAAGCGGGTATCCGATATGCGCCATTTGACAACGAATTTGATGGTGCCTTCCCGTTTCTAACGTCACTTCTATGAGCGTATACGCATCAAACTCCTTAAGTGGATTATAGCTTAATCTCGCCTCTTTTCCTTTCCCTGTATCTACGACGAAACTTTTGTTTTTTTGTTCATTCTTTCGTAAATCATGCACCAAGGAATCCCGGGTAGATAATTTACCATGAACCAAAGCAAGATACGATTTATCGGTTTGTTTTTCTCTAAACTGCGCATTCATGCGTTCTAAGGCTTTGCTGGTTTTAGCGAAAAGAACCACACCACTCGTAGGGCGGTCTAACCGATGAATTACCCCGCAAAATACATTGCCAGGTTTCTTGTATTTTTCCTTTAAAAAGGCCTTGATTTCATCCGCAAGGCACGCATCCCCGGTTTTGTCGCTTTGCACCAATTGACCTGCACGTTTGTTTATGGCAATCAAATGATTGTCCTCGTATAAAACTTGATCGGGACTAAACGATGACATCTAGCTAATTACTTCGAAGGGGCGGTAATTCGCCTGTTTCGAATCCAAGACAAGAAACTAAGGCCAATAAAAAATACAATGGTCCACACGAGCCAAGTTGGGAATTTTCCAATGCCATCCCCTTGCGCATAGGAATGCAGACCTACCAACATAAAGTTAACCCCAAAATACGTAAAGAGTATGGCGGAATACCCCCAGAAAGCGGCAAGGTTAAAGGCAAAGGTGCTTTTTAGGGCTGGAATAAAGCGGAAATGTAAAATGATCGCATATACCAATACCGAAACTAAAGCCCAAGTTTCTTTTGGGTCCCAGCCCCAGTATCTACCCCAACTTTCATTGGCCCATATTCCGCCTAGAAAGGTTCCTATGGTTAACATAAATACACCAATCGTCATGGTCATTTCACTAACCCCAGTAATTTGAGCTATTTGGTTTTGGATTTTTTCAGTGTTTGATTTGGTTTGAAATAAATAAAAACTCAAGTTGAGTAAGCCAAGCACAAAAGACAATCCCAAAAACCCATAACTTCCTGTAATTATTGCTACGTGAATCATTAACCAATATGATTTTAATACCGGTACCAAAGGAGTAATTTCAGGGTCGAGCAGGTTTAATTCTGAAACAAAAAGCATCATGGCGGAGAGGATGAGTGCCATGGGCATAACCACCTCGATTTTTTTCAAAAATGCCCATCCGGCAAGTACGGTTACCCAAGCAATAAATACGATGGCCTCATAACCATTACTCCAAGGGGCATGACCGGAAATGTACCATCGAAACCCTAATCCGGTGGCGTGATAAATGAAAATCAAGGCAGATAATCCAAGAAAAATATTCCGTGCCCAGCGTAGTATTTTCAAGCGCTTTTCAGAGGGGGATCCAAAAATGGAGGCGATAAATATAACGAGGAGGAGTAGTCCGATCAGTAAATAACTTCGATATACTGACTTGAAAATCTGAAGGGAATTATAACGGATTTCTAAGGCTACTTTACTGCGGGAAGGAACGACCGACTTTCCAACAGTACGCTGTATTTGATCCATTTTTCCTAATAAAAACAAGGCGTTAGAATAGTCTTGATTTTGTGTGGCTTCATCCAGGGCTGCCAGATATTTTAACGTTACAATGGAACTGATCGAATCTTCGCCCATTATTTCCATGCTCATGGGAACGAACCACTTATTGTTTGCATCGTTTTTCTTAGGGATAATGCGCATGTATTGCCAACTAATTATTCCTTGAAAAACCTCGAAACGTTCCGTAAGTTTAATAAGCTTTTTTTCGAATTCATCCTGAAACTTCTCTGCCTTGCCATGTGCGGCCGCATATTGTGCTTGAAATTTGTACGAACCATCGGCTTCAATAAGGTCGTTAAATGCACAGTATTTTTTCAATTTAAGACGTTCACGAACCGCCATGGGAACTAAAATCATTGGTTTTTTCATCCAGTATTTACCATACATGTGTAAGCTGAGTATGGTCTGCACCGCATTGTAAGATTCAAATTTAGGTTCTCCGTGTATTTTTCGCAATAACTGATCACACAAGGTGTGCATGGGCATAATTCGACCGCCCTGTTCTTGGACTAACAAGGTGGCGAGTTTTTCCGAATGTTGCTCATCGATAACACGATAAATTTTGGAATAGTCGGGTTCGTTTCCATGTTGTGCTTGAACAGACAGTCCGATTAACAAGAGCATTGCTGTAAGGGACTGTTTTTTTAGTTTTCCTAACTGGTCACTTAAGGCGCGGAACCTGCCTTTTGGTGCAAACAAAGAAAGGATCATCCCTATAGCCATCAGCAGGTAGCCTAAATAGGTGATGTTGGTTCCCCATGCGTCATGATTCACACTGAGCTTAGTAGCCTCTTCATTTTCTGGAGTAGAAGGGTTATCTAATTCATAGGCGGATTGGAAAAATCGGTACCCGTCGTAATCCGTTACATGATTCATAAAAACATGGCGGTCGCTTTTGTAATTATTGCGGGGATCATTTATGCTTAAGAAGCTTTCGAACGAAGAGGGGGATTCAGATCCGGGGTATTTGGAGAGTTTAAAATCTTTACAAAAAATACTGAAGGGTAAGGGTCTTCTCACGGAGCCGTATTCCAGCTGTACCAACATTCCGTTAATCTCAAAATACTCAGGATCTGGCATCATATTGTGGCCACCTTTCAGGACTACTGTTTTATTTGCCTTACCAGAGGAAACATTGACAGTGAGGTAATCCGCACCCTGATTTTTCATCTTGGCTTTTAAGCGGGTTTTGTACGCATGGTAATAGACGTTTTTCAATACAAATTGATTCGATCCGGATTGATATAAGGTTTTTAAGTTTGCATCAACCCACGTATTTTTTGGAATGGTGGTGTATGCCGAGTCAGGAATCGGAGCTCCAGATCTTCTTGCTTCCATCATCATCGTCATGGGGAGCATTCGCAAATCAACGGCAGTTTTTATCTGTATTTTTTCACCGGATAATTTAAAGGTAACCCCTTCTTTTGCCTCTGTACCATAAGAGAGGGGTAAGGATTCCGCCAATAATTTGTCTCCAGGGGCGAGGTAGTTTGATTTCATTTGACCAATAACTACGTCCAATACAGCACCTGGGGAAGATTGGTCAAAAGCAATGGTATCGATTGCGTTGGAAATAAAATCCTTGTAGGAAATGGTTAGTACCTTCGATCCATGGTCAATTTCGTGGCTAAATGAATTGTTTACCATTCCCCAATCCGACATCCAAGCTGAATAAGCAAGCACTTGAGGTGATTTTGGGTCGCTGATGGAAACCAAAAGTTTCGGGTCTGCCGTGTAGATGTAATCTACCGCAGTTCCTTCTCGAATCACGGCCAATCCTTCATACCCAGTATATCGTGTGATGGCAGCACCAATCATGATGATAAGAAACGACACATGGAAACTTAACGTGGCTATTTTTTCTCGTGTCCACATGCGGAAATGAATGATATTAAATATCATAGCCAATGATAAATAGACGAGCAACACTGTGAACCAATGGGCATTGTAAATAACGATTTTGGCGGCTTGCACACCATGCATTGATTCGATAAATGTAGCTATACCGATGGCCGCTAAAAACACAAAGAGGCCCAATGAAACTAGCCGCATTGAAAAAACAATTTTTGTAATTCGTTCCATGGGATTTTATTTGGTACAAAAATACGCAATGCCTTGCTTATTGATATCCTTTTGTAATATTTGTATCATGAAATGCATGTTATTTTTTGGATTTATTTTTCTTGCCTTTGAGTTATTGGCTCAAGAAAAACCTACAGCGTGGAAACCGTCAGTTTATCAACCAAATCAGGGACGTATCTTTGAATTTAAGATTTCATCGGGTTATTTGCAAGGTCGACTTATTCGGGTATGGGTGCCTGATTCGTATGAAACTTCGCGAAAAAAATTCGAGGTGATTTATTTTCACGACGGTCAAATGCTTTTTGATTCCACAACAACGTGGAACCATCAGTCTTGGGATCTTGCAGGTACAGCCTCTAACTTCCTTGGGAAGCATCGGCACATCTTGGTAGGTATTGATAATAGTCCGGAACACCGTTATGCGGAGTTTTTTCCAGCACCAATTTACCCGACCTTGTCGGCGAGTGTGCAGTTAACGCTGCGTGATTCCTTGTGGAATGGTTTGCCTCGTTTTGATGCCTATGCAGAGGCGCTTATCGCTGACGTTTTTCCGATAATTGAAAGCCATTGGAACGTTCATCGCGGCGGCGCACATCGAACCATGGTGGGGTCAAGCATGGGAGGCATTGTATCGTTAGCATTTTTGTTAACACATCCCGCAGAACTTTCCAACATTGCATGCCTTTCAATTCATCTTCCCTTGATCAACGTTTGGAAATTCAATAACCGATATAAAGCCCCACTGGCCGCTGCATTCAATGAATTTATTATTCAAAATTCAGCAACCTTGCGAGGAAAATCCATCTACATAGATCGGGGCGACCAATCGCTTGATGCGGCTTATGCGGAATATTTCCCTGAATTTGAATCAGCACTAAATGCCTGTGCCAAGGAAAATAACTTACTCATTAAATTAATTTCGAATTCAGGACATTCGGAGCGCGATTGGGCAGCGCGAATTGGCCCAATTCTAAAAACCCTTATTAAATAGAAAGTCCCGCAAGCGGGACTCTATATAGACGTCTCAAACTATCCGTTTTCCGGGAAGAATGAAACGAGGAAGCGTCCCGCGAACGGGACACTTTAATGGTATTTTACCCTGTTGATTGAAGCATCACCTTAGTCTTTATGAACGCTGAAGCATGTCGAAAGGGTAGGTGAGCTTGTCGAAAGGGTAGGTGAGCTTGTCGAACCTACATCATTCCGGGCATGCCACCACCCATACCGCCCATTCCGGCTGCTGGATTTGACTCTTCCGGTTGATCGGCAATGACACATTCTGTAGTAAGGAGCATAGATGCAATCGATGCAGCATTTTCAACTGCAATCCGAGTTACTTTGGTTGGGTCAATTACTCCAGCCGCATACAGATATTCAAATTTATCGGTTCGTGCATTGTATCCAAAATCATCTTTTCCTTCACGTACTTTTTGAACTATGATTGCTCCTTCACCCCCAGAATTGGCAATGATTTGACGCAACGGTTCTTCAGCAGCTCGTTTTACGATGGCAATGCCCGTAGCCTCATCTTCATTAGCGCCTTTCAATTGGTCTAAGGATGCTATAGCGCGGATCAGTGCAACACCACCTCCAGGGACAATGCCTTCTTCTACCGCAGCACGTGTTGCCGCTAAGGCGTCGTCTACTCGATCTTTCTTCTCTTTCATTTCCACTTCCGTTGGGGCACCTACATAAAGTACAGCAACACCACCCGCAAGTTTCGCTAAGCGCTCCTGAAGTTTTTCTCGGTCATAATCAGATGTTGTTGTTTCAATCTGTGCACGAATTTGATTAACACGTGCTTTGATGTCTTCTTTCTTTCCTTTTCCGTTTACGATGGTTGTATTGTCTTTATCAATGTCAACTTTTTGTGCTTGACCAAGCATATCCATGGTTACATTTTCTAACGTCATTCCGCGTTCTTCAGAGATCACTTGACCACCCGTTAGAATCGCGATGTCTTCCAGCATAGCCTTTCTACGGTCACCAAAGCCTGGGGCTTTAACCGCAGCAACCTTCAACGAACCTCTTAATCGGTTAACTACAAGTGTTCCTAGTGCTTCGCCATCCACATCTTCAGCGATGATTAACAACCCTTTACCGGCTTGTACCACAGGCTCAAGAATTGGGAGTAATTCCTTCATGCTTGAGATTTTCTTTTCGGTAATTAGGATAAGTGGGTTCTCCATTTCAGTAACCATTTTCTCTGTGTTGGTCACAAAATAAGGCGATAAATACCCGCGATCGAACTGCATTCCTTCAACCGTTTTTACTTCGGTTTCAGTACCTTTAGCCTCTTCCACAGTGATTACACCGTCATTCCCTACAACCTTCATCGCTTGTGAAATTAGTTTTCCGATGGTTTCATCATTGTTTGCAGAAATAGTCGCAATTTGCTCGATTTTCGAAGCATCTTTTCCAACTTCTTTCGAAAGTTTTTTGAGATTTTTTACCACTTCTGTAACGGCCTTATCGATGCCTCTTTTTAAATCCATAGGATTTGCTCCTGCAGCCACATTTTTAAGACCTGCAGTAATAATAGCTTGCGCAAGAACGGTGGCAGTAGTTGTTCCGTCACCTGCAATGTCAGCTGTTTTGGAAGCTACTTCTTTAACCATTTGTGCGCCCATGTTTTCCATCGGATCTTTCAATTCGATTTCTTTGGCTACGGTAACACCATCCTTGGTGATTTGTGGTGCGCCAAACTTCTTGCCGATCACTACATTTCGGCCTTTTGGACCTAAGGTAACTTTCACTGCGTTTGCTAAGGCATCCACTCCCGCCTTTAGTTTTTCTCTTGCTTCAATGTCAAATAAAATATCTTTTGCCATGTTGAATTATTTAATGGTTATTTATTAAATCGATTACTTTAAAATACGCCGTAGATATCAGATTCCCGCATGATTAAATACGTGTTGGCGTCGATTTTAATTTCTGTACCAGAATACTGGCCATACAATACCTCATCACCCACACGAAGGCTCATCGGTTCGTCTTTTTTTCCCGTGCCTACGGCAACTACTTTTCCTTTAAGTGGTTTTTCTTTAGCGGTATCAGGGATGATAATACCACTCGCTGTTTTTTGCTCTGCTGGCGCCGGCTCTACCAGAACGCGATCCGCCAATGGTTTAAACTTTACTGACATAATTTATTTATTTTTAAGAATACGCGAAATGTAGTCGAATTTCATACCATTGAGAGTTATTGAGACAAAATTTCCAAGAACAAAAAAAAATGTCAGCATGTGCTGACATACTGACATCATTCTCTGTATTTAGAACCCCTTATTGTGGGGTATTTGATTGTCCTTGTTGCCCTTGTCCTGTTGGTTGACCGGCACCGGATTTAGGTTGTGATTGTTGAGTAGGCTGTTTAATTGGCTGAGGTTTTGGTTGTTGCATCGTCATAACAACACAGCTTAACACGATGGTTGCTGCAAGACCCCACGTCAACTTATCTATAAATTCTGTGGTTTGCTTAACACCACCCAATTGGGCTGCACTTCCGAAATCACTGCTCAAGCCGCCTCCTTTAGGATTTTGAATAAACACAACAATGATCAGCAAAATAGCTGCAAGCGTTATAATAATGGAAAAAATGGTCGTAATCATGTCAATGACTTTTAGCTAATTTTTTTATTTGGCTTGCAAAGTAACTCTTTTTTTCGGGAAAAGCCAAAATTAATTGTTCATAAATCGCAATTGCTTTTGCGTTATTTCCCTGAATAACGAAGATTTTTGCCAAGGTTTCGCTCACGGGTACTTTGTCCGCATCCAAACTCTCTTTTGCTTTTTTAGTTGGAGAGTAGAACGAAGTTTTTTCTCGTTCTATGGGGAGTTCACTCGACTTAATGGGCGGTTTTTCGGTGCTAAACTCTGAGCCCTTAAGCCATGCAGTGAATGTTTTTGGAGCCTTATCGGTTGTTTTTATTACTTCCGTTTCAAGGGGCTCGTGCTCAATTTCGTCCACCTTTACGGGTTGTTCAAATTCTTTGAGGAATCGCGCAGTAGCAGCACTTCCCTCAATTAGCGCCTCTAAAGGATCTGCAGCGTGCTCAAGTTCTGCGGTTTCAAGAAGTTCTTCGCTTACCGGATTGGCGTGGTTCGGTTCAGATACTGGGTCAGGATTATCCGTGGATTCCAAGTCCTCAAGTACAGGGCTTGTATGCTCTTGGACCTGATGCAAGAGGGTATACAACTTGATTCGATTGCTAATGCGAAACGCATGTTTGGGAATCGCTTGTGCGAGTCGAATGTCTTCTGTGCGATGCAATGCCTCCAGATAAGCCAAAGAAAATAATCCCGCATAGGGGAATTCTTCACAGATTGACTGAAGCTGATCGACGTCAGGGGCACCCATTGCTTCAGGATTTAGACATAAGGTGTTGATATGTGTTTTATTCCAACTCACCAATTACTCTGTAGTTTATTAATGACATCTTGAATTACTTGCTCATTGATTGTGGCCAATAATTGTGATTCCACCGCCGAGAAATTAGTGGATGCATCAAAATCCGCAAATCGAGTTATGGATAATTTTTGCTCTTCATTTTTAGGTAAGGTGGTGAGAATCGTAAACTGAACGGATACTGTTAGTCTATTTTTTGCAGCGTTGTCTCCGTTTTGTATTGCGATTGGATTTACTGAATACCCAGTAATTTCCCCTGAAAGTTGTACTTGCGCATCCGCATTTTTTGTTGCAAGTCCCAAGCGTGTATTGTTCTGAATGCCATCTTTCAATGCTTCAGACAACAGAGCAGTATAGCTCAAGGGGCAAGTTGCCGCATTATTTTGAAGGGTTTGTAGATGAAAAAACTCCCATTCTTCGGGCATACCCCCCGTGTCTCTAAATCCGATTTTACTCGGCCAGCAACTGGTTAATGCCATGAGCAGTACTGCAATTAGAGGGAATTTCATTCTGCTAAATTATATTCTTTTATCTTTCGGTAGAGTGTTCGTTCAGAAATCCCCAATTCTAAGGCTGCATATTTTCGTTTCCCTCGGTGTTTTTCCAAGGCCTTTAAAATGAGTTCTTTCTCCCGTTCTTCCAGCGATAGGGACTCTTCAAATTCCTCATGTAGTACAAAGGAGTCCTCATTCTCCAGAAATTCGTTTTCAAGGGGCTCTATTCCTGGCGCAAGTAGCCCTTTTGTAGGGGAAACGGCATTTCCATAATCTTGATAGAGCTTGTCAATGACAGCGTGTTGGTCTGCAGAAAGCTGAATGTTACCGGATTGACTTAATAACTCAACCACCAATTTCTTCAAATCGCTTAAGTCTTTTTTCATATCGAACAAAAACTTGTACATCAATTCTCGTTCTGATATCGACTCTTGACTCGTTTCATTCAAAAGCGCCGGGCTTTGTTCTTGCGGTTGAGGAAGATAGCTCCGGAGTAGCAATCCGTCGATGTTGCGCTCGGTTTCTATAATGCTTATTTGTTCAACAGTATTTTTTAGTTGACGAATATTTCCTGGCCAGGCATACTGGGATAGGGTTTCAATGCCATCTGGTGTTAAGCGAATGGCAGGCATTCGATATTTATCCGCAAAATCGCTGGCAAATTTTCTAAACAATAAATGAATGTCTTCTCCACGTTCTTTCAACGCGGGTAGTTGAATTGGAATCGCACTCAGGCGATAAAATAAATCCTCTCGAAACTTCCCTTTGGCTATGGCGCGCTGCATGTTCTCATTGGTAGCCGCAACAACTCGAACGTTTGTCTTTATTGATTTTGAGGCACCGACACGAATAAATTCTCCGGTTTCAAGCACCCGTAAAAGGCGCACTTGGGTTTGCATGGGTAACTCGGCCACTTCATCCAAGAATATCGTACCTCCATTCGCCACTTCAAAATAACCTTGCCGACTTCCCGAGGCTCCTGTAAACGAACCCTTTTCGTGCCCGAATAATTCTGAATCTATCGTCCCTTCTGGGATTGCACCGCAGTTCACAGCAATATACTCCTTGTGTTTCCTGGCGCTCAATTGGTGAATTACCTGAGGAATGATTTCTTTTCCGGTACCACTCTCCCCGGTAACCAGTACTGATAAATCCGTAGGTGCAACTTGGGCAGCAATTTCTAAGGCCCGATTTAGCGGAAATGCATTTCCAACAATGCCGAATCGTTGTTTTATTTGTTGAAGGTTCATGGATTTCAAGTTAAGGAATCAATTCACCAAATAGGGTTGCTGAGGTACATCCGGTAATTTTTACCTGAACATAGGTTCCTTTTTCGGCCCCATTTCGGTCAAAAACAACCATGGAATTCATAGAGTTTCTCCCGCAATACTGTAGCTCAGAACGCTTGGAGGGTCCTTCCACCAATATTTCTTGAATGGCGCCAATTTGCTGCTCATTTGCCTGCAGGCTGTGCGCCGTTTGTAATTCAATAATTTCTGTTAGACGACTACTTTTGGTTGCTTCAGGCACATCGTCTTCAAATTTCCGTTCTGCCAATGTCTTGGGCCGCTCTGAGTATTTGAACATGTACGCATAGTTGAATTTTACCTGTTCCATTAAGCTCACCGTTTGCGCATGTTCCTCATCTGTTTCACCGCAAAACCCAGTAATGATGTCTGTGGAAATTGCACAATTTGGAATGATGCGGTGTATCGCCTCGATGCGGTCTAAATACCACTCTCGGGTGTATCCTCGATTCATTCTGTAAAGCACCTCGCTATTTCCAGATTGAACCGGTAAATGAATGTAGTTGCATACGTTGTGATTAGATGCAATTACTTCAAGGACTTCGTTGGTCATGTCTTTGGGATGTGAGGTGCTGAACCTTACGCGGAGTAAGGGAGAAACATTAGCCACAGCTTGTAACAATTGGGCAAAATTCATAGGCGCTTCCGCTTCGTTTTTAATTTCACCCTTTGAACTTAGATTCCAACGATAACTATCCACGTTTTGACCCAATAAGGTTACTTCTCGATATCCTTTTTCGAAAAGATCTTCACATTCAGCAATGATGGATTTTGGATCTCTCGACCGCTCCCTGCCTCGAGTAAAAGGAACGACGCAAAAAGAACACATGTTATCACAACCCCGCATAATGGTAACGAAGGCTGAAATTCCCCCTTGATCTAAACGAACCGGAGCAATGTCTGCATAGGTCTCTTCTCTAGACAGTAATACATTCACCGCTTTCTGGCCGGTTCCAACCTCGGTAATCAGATTCGGTAAGTCGCGGTACGCATCCGGTCCGGCTACGATATCCACCAATTTTTCCTCTTCGAGTAAATTTTTTTTAAGCCGTTCCGCCATACACCCCAAAATTCCAACTACTAATTCTGGATTTTGTTGTTTGTGATGCTGAAATTCAGTCAAGCGGTTTCTTACGCGCTGCTCTGCATTTTCTCGAATGGAACATGTATTGATCAGCACCAAATCTGCTTCGGCAATGTTCCGTGTAGTGGAATAACCGTCTTGAGCAAGGATTGATGCAACTACTTCACTGTCAGAAAAATTCATTTGACATCCGTAGCTTTCAAGGTAAAGTTTCTTGGTCGAATTTATGGGGCCAATGATGTTCTGTGTCAATACCTCGCCTTGACGTGCTTCGTTCAGTGGTTCCTTGGATGTATCTTCGTGCTGCATGGTGCAAATTTACCACAAATCAACATAGTGTCAAAATGTCATGTTTTAATCCAATCTCGGTTGAATGAAAAAAATATCATTACCCTTAACCATAGGTTAAAGCAGATGTCCCAAAAACATTTGGGAAAAACATTCCGCACATTGCATGGTTTTAGTTATAAATTTGTCACAAATATTTAGATCCATGTCAAAAAACTTAGTCATCGTTGAGTCTCCGGCAAAAGCCAAAACAATCGAGGGGTATTTAGGTGCTGATTACACCGTTAAATCCAGTTTTGGCCACATTCGCGATTTAGCGAAAAAAGGCTTGTCTGTAGAAATCGACAATGAGTTCATTCCAAACTACGAGGTTTCTGCTGAAAAGAAACCATTGATTACTGAATTAAAAAAATTAGCGAAGGATGCAGAATTTGTGTGGCTAGCAACGGATGAGGACCGCGAGGGTGAAGCGATTTCTTGGCATTTATTTGAAACGCTTGGGTTGAAGCATGAAAATACACATCGTATTACGTTCAATGAAATCACGAAAACTGCGGTTCAAAAAGCTATTTCAAAGCCGCGTAAAATCGATCAGGATTTAGTAGATGCCCAGCAAGCGAGAAGAATTCTAGACCGTATTGTAGGTTTTGAGTTATCTCCAGTGTTGTGGAGGAAAGTACGTCCAAGCTTGTCTGCTGGCAGGGTTCAATCGGTGGCGGTAAGGCTCATTACAGAGCGGGAAGAGGAAATACAGTCGTTTATTGCATCCGCATTTTTTAAAACGATCGCGAGTTTGAAGGCAACCCATGGAGCCCTAAGCGCGGAGCTCGACCACAGTTTTGAGGATGCACAACACGTAGAAGAGTTTTTAAACGATATGAAAGGACGGGAGTTAACCGTTGATTCCATAGAAACCAAACCGAGTAAACGGACACCCCCTGCACCATTTACCACTTCTACCTTACAACAAGAAGCCTCAGTAAAGCTTGGTTATTCGGTTTCTCGCACCATGTCTGTGGCTCAAAAACTGTATGAGTCTGGGCATATTACCTACATGAGAACCGATTCCACGAACTTATCAGAAACGGCATTAAACGGCGCTGCTGC
>DBCM01000046.1:34867-45464 GCA_002293045.1 Flavobacteriales bacterium UBA958
GAAGCCCACGAAGCCATCCGGCCTTCAAATTTCGGTGCGATACAGGTTTCAGACAATCGCGATGAACAAAAACTCTATGATTTAATTCGGAAACGAACCCTAGCCAGTCAAATGGCGCCAGCTCAGCTAGAGAAAACCACGGTAAAACTTTCCGGTGCACCAAATCAACACTTGTTTACCGCACGGGGTGAGGTGATTGTGTTTGACGGATTTCTTAAGGTTTATGCGGCCAGTTCCATCGACGAGGAAGAGGAAGAAGAGGGCTTGCTTCCTAAATTAACGAAAGGTGAAACCCTGCAAGTATTAGGAGTCACCTCAACACAGCGATTTACAAGGGGTCCTTCTCGGTATTCTGAAGCGAGTTTGGTTAAGAAAATGGAAGAGCTTGGAATTGGTCGACCATCGACTTATGCACCGACCATTTCAACCATTCAGAAACGAGGGTATGTTGCTAAAAATGAGAGCGACGGGGTGCAACGGGCCTATATTCAAATGCTATTGAAAGAAGATCAGTTAACGGTGAATAACCTCGTGGAAACTACCGGAGCAGACAAGAACAGGTTAGTACCCACGGATATTGGGGTGTTGGTGACTTCCTTCTTGGAGAAGCAATTCGCAACAATAATGGATTATCAGTTTACGGCTCAAGTGGAGGAGGCCTTTGACGAAATTGCTCAAGGAAAAGTGAAATGGAATGAGATGCTTAAAACATTTTATGCCCCTTTCCATGCTACGGTTGAGGAAACCATGGAAAATTCAGCTCGGGTTACCGGTGAACGCGCTCTTGGAGTTGATCCAAAATCTGGCAGAAAAGTAATTGCTCGCATGGGTAAATTTGGGGCAATGATTCAAATTGGTGACGAGCAAGAGGATGGTGAAAAACCATTGTTTGCATCCTTAATGAAATCTCAGAGTATCGCTACAGTTTCATTTGAAGAAGCCATGGAATTATTCAAATTACCTAGAACTGTTGGAGAGATAGAAGGAGAGGTTGTTAAGGTAAATGTAGGAAGATTTGGTCCTTACGTGCAGTTGGGTAAACTATTCGTATCGATCCCAAAAGATGAGGACATTATGGCGCTGAGTTTTGAACGTGCAGTAGAATTAATTGAAGAGAAGAAGACCAGTGCAGCAAACAATACCTTACGCTCCTTTGAGGAGCGTCCGGATGTTTTGGTGTTAGTAGGTAAGTATGGCCCCTATTTAAAAATCGGAAAAGACAATTTTAAGCTTCCGAAAGATGTTGAGCCGAGCACACTTACCCTAGCGGAGTGCTTAAGTATCGCAGAAAATCAACCCGCCAAAGCGAAGAGACCTTTCAAAGGAAAAAAATAGTAATTTAGACAAAAAATGCAGCGATGAGCGGCACGGTAAATAAAGTAATTTTGATTGGAAACCTGGGTAAAGACCCTGAGATTCGCCACTTTGAGAACGGCGGTGTTTTAGCCTCCTTCCCTTTGGCAACCTCAGAATCTTATACGGACCGTCAAACCGGTGAGAAAAAAGAGCATACCGATTGGCACGATGTGGTGCTGTGGCGAGGTCTTGCCGAAGTCGCCGAAAAATATCTACACAAAGGCGACAAAATTTACGTAGAAGGAAAATTAAAAAAACGCTCCTACCAAGACCGCGAAGGGCTAACTCGATATGCTGTAGAAATTGTAGGCGAAGAACTAACGATGCTCTCGAGAGTTGATGCTGAGCAACACCCGAAGTCCCCGTATCGAAAAGAGCAGACAATCAATCCCTCAACGCTTGAGGAATTTAAACCGAACCCCGAAGATGAATCCCCTTTTTAATTTTTAGGCATGCCCGATCCCTCCCCCATAAGGCCCTTGTTGGCCCAAGTATCCTGGACGAACACGGAAACTACCTACACGTCAATTATTGTTCTTTTGCTCATTTTAGCGGCAATTACTACAAGCTCGGAATCCGCGTTTTTCTCATTGAATCCGCAAGAAAAAGACCGCCTAAAATCAGAAAACTCGAAGATTTCAGGAATAATTTTAGACCTGCTATCGAAGCCTCGCGAACTCATAGCCTTACTCTTGATTTCTATCAATTTTGTTAATGTGGGTATCGTAATCTTGTCGACGCTGATTCTGAATAAAATGATGGAGGGGTATAGCGAAGTATCTAAACTTCTAGTGGAGATTTTTGGAATCACCCTATTGATTTTAATCACCGGCGAAGTAATTCCGAAGATTTATGGCGCAAATAATGCCTCAAAAGTTACGCGGTTTATGGCCTTGCCAATTGATGTGATTCGCCGAACTCCTCCCATTTCATGGTTGAAATCCTTGTTGGTTAATGGTACAAATTTTATCGGTAGAATTGGCGGAAAGAACGTTCGAATTTCTTCTGATGAATTGGAACAAGCCATCGCTATCACCACAGACGATAATTCTTCATCCGATGAGCAAAAATTATTGGAAGGTATCGTGAAGCTTGGAAAAACGGAGGCGGTACAAATCATGACTCCAAGAATTGAGATGTCGTCCATTCCCAGCAATATACCGTTTTCCGAAGTTATTGAGTTCGTATTAGAGTTTGGATATTCGCGAATTCCAATCCATAAAGACAGTGCAGATAATGTCATTGGGATCCTTTACATTAAAGACCTATTGCCTCACTTAAAAGAATCCGCAGCGTTTCCATGGCAGGATTTGATGCGTAAGCCTTTCTTCGTTCCAGAAAACAAAAAGATAGACGATCTATTGCAAGAATTTAGAAGCATGAAAATGCACTTGGCGGTGGTAGTTGATGAATATGGGGGTGCCAGTGGAATTGTAACGCTAGAGGACATTTTGGAGGAAATTGTTGGCGATATTACCGATGAGTTTGACGACGATCAAGTGGAGTATAAACGCATGGAGGATGGGAGTTTTGCATTTGAAGGCCGAACCTCGTTGAAGGATTTCTATAAAATTATGGACATCGAGGGCGATGAATTTGAGCACGTGAAAGGCGACGCAGAAACCATTGGTGGGTTTATTGTAGAACAAGCCGGTAGAATATTGAAAAACAAGGAGTCGATTACGCAAGGGGACATTAAACTTACGGTAATTGCCTCCGATAAACGCAGGATAAAATGGGTAAAGGTGCATGGGGTTTAGTACTATTTCTGGTTTTCTTTTTAGGGACGCTGGAATCGTGTGACGAGAAGAAGCCTGTCCCCAAACCGTATTGTTATTTGCGGACAGATTTCCCTCCGCATTCCTATGCTAAGTTAAAGGCGAAGAACCCAATGTTTAATTACGAAATGGAGCTTTCCGACCTGTTTTCAATGCGTCAAAACCTCGGGGATAGCCGATATGGATTCCAAGAGTTTGATTTAGGTCCGCTCAACGGCACCATGCTTGTATATTTAAAGGAATTCAACACGAAAGATTCACTCAGCAAATTGATTAACGCAGCCAACGACTTGGTAGATGAACATAAAATAAAAGCGGATCGCATCGATTTTAATCAAATCATTGCGCCAGAAAAAAAGGTTTATGGCACATTTTTTACCTTGCGCGGTAATGTCGCTACCAATTACCAATTCTATCTAACGGACTCAAGTTCTAGGTTTATACGGGGTGAAATCCTGCTGAATTGCCGCCCCAATTACGACAGCTTAAGGCCAACATTAGATTACCTGAATGTGGATCTTAACCGTATGCTCCGAACCTTTCGATGGGTGAATTAAATCAGGTGTATTTATCCTTGGGGTCTAATCTCGGGAATAGGGAACTACAAATTAGCCACGCCCTATCCTCCCTTGAGCAACTCGGTATTTCTGTGCTTGCAAAGTCGTCCTATGTTTATTCTAAACCGCTTGGATTTGCCTCCCCGAATGATTTTTGTAACGTCTGTGTGAAAGTTTCCACCACCTTGGCACCCCTAGAGTTATTGAAATGTTTGCAAGAGGTGGAGCAGCAATTGGGGCGTAAAGAAAAATCTAATGGAACCGAATACAAAGATCGACCAATAGATATTGATATCATTTTCTTTAACTCAATGGCCTTTAATGATGAAAAACTACAAATACCTCATCCGCATTGGAACATTCGACCGTTTGTGTATTTACCACTAATTGAATTGGTGGAATCACTAAATATTTGATTTGTTTATTTATTTAGTTAAATTTGACCTGCCTAAAACAAATAAATTATGAAATTTAATTTTTACAGAGTAATGTTCCTTGGTGTCGCTGCACTTGCGGTATCGAGTTGTGATCAATTAAAGGAGTTGTCCTACTCAACTACCCCCAATCCGCTTGAGATGCATGGAGACAGTGTAGCAATTTCAGTAACAGTCAATATCCCGCCCAAAGGGATAAAGAAGAAAGTGAGTGTTGAAATCACTCCCGCTTTAGGTGACACGAAATTAACTACATGGAAAATTCAAGGTGAAAAAGCCACCGGAAACGGTCAAAGCATTACTTTCAAACCCGGCGGTACTGCTACGTTTACAGAGACGGTAGCATATAACGCGTCTATGGAGGCTGCAGACTTAACATTAACCGGTAAAGTGTTTAAAGGAACAAAAGAAAAATCCAAAGAAGCACTTCCAGTTACCAAGTTAGCAGATGCCACGATTATTACCCCAATGTTGGTGCAGCCTACGTTTAAAATGTTAACTGAAACTGCAACGATTCCAAGATCGTTTGAAAAAACAGCCACTGCTGAAGTAAATTATTTGAAAGGTAAATCTGATGTACGTGCTGCAGAGATGAAAGACAAGGACGTAACTGACTTAGTGGCTTGGATACAATCGGCACAATTAAATCCAAAAATTAAAATCAATGGAATTGACATAAAAGGGTATGCTTCCCCGGATGGAGAAGAAACCTTTAACAATAACTTGTCAGGTACACGCTCTAAGGCAGCCCGTAAAGCCTTTATGGATTTAATGAAAAAGAATAATTTGATGATGTATTCTGATTCTTCGAGCTATGTTACAGCAGGTTTAGGTGAAGATTTCGAAGGATTCAAAGTAGAATTAGAACGTTCAGCGGCTATTCCACAGGCAGATAAGGATTTGTTCTTACGAGTTCTCACCATGTCGAATGATCCAAAGCAACGTGAAAAAGATTTAGTGGCGTTAGGAAAAGGATTTACACAACTTGAGAAAGAAGTTTTCCCAAAAATTCGTCGTGCGGTAATCGTTGTTAATTACACAGAGCAAGGCCTTTCTGACGAGGAATTACGTGCTAAAGCAAGTACTTCTCCTTCAGAAATGACAGCAGATGAATTAATTTTTACGGCATCTACGTTGGTTAAAGATTTAAACGAACAAGGGAAAATTTACGACGCAGCAGCACTAGCATACCCAACTGACGTTCGTGCATTGAACAATGCAGGCGCTGTTGCTTACATGCAAGGAAATGTATCCAAAGCAAAAATGAATTTGGAAAAAGCCCTTAATGTAAAAGACAACTCAAAATCAAAAAATAACCTTGCGGGAGTTGCGATGTCTCAAGGAGATCGCGCAACAGCGAAAAAGATGCTTTCTCAAGTGAAAGATAAAAGCGCTGAGACTTCATACAACAACGCGATTATTTCGATCTTAGAAGGTAAATACAGCACCGCAATATCTTCCTGTGGTTCAGAAGCTTCCTTCAACAAGGCGTTGGCTTCCGTACTTAACGGAAACTTGGATGAAGCAAGTAAAACGCTTGCGGCAAGTAAGGATAAAGAGTCTGCAGACGGATATTACCTAAAAGCAATTATTGCTGCGCGTTCTAACGCAGGAGTGGATGCGGTGGTAAGCAATTTGAAATCCGCAATTTCAAAAGATAAAAAGTACAAAGAGAAAGCGTCAAAAGACCGTGAGTTCATCAAATTCATGAATGACGGTTCGTTTACCGCTGCGGTTAACTAATCGCTGTTAATTTCATTGTAAAACCCTAGTCCTTTGGCTAGGGTTTTTTTGTATATATACTCTTGCTCCTTTTGTCCCGGGGTTGGAATACATTTCCAAGCGCAACCCAATTGAACTACATCCATTAACGTGGAATACCCGCTAAAGCTGTAAATCACCGAAGCTTTCCTTAATACCTCATCAGCTTCTTTCCATGATGATATGTGGCGCTTCCCTTCAAACCCCTTGTGCCTTTCTCCAATGATTACATCGATTTGCTCTAGATCCTGATGGAATGCTTCTATTAACAGGGGATGAAATTCCCGTGGTCCATTGAAAATCAAAATCTGCAAGTGTTTTTCATCTAAGCCAGAAGGCGTGGCTATAGGAAAACGAGATTTTAATCCAAGGTACGCGTGATTGGTATGAAGTCTTCTAGACAGGTTACCCGCAAAACGCTTATGTACATCATCTACAATCCATGTTTGATCAAACCGCCCAATTAAGTATCGGTTAAGGAGTTGCCCAATCCCAAAATACCAAGGAATTGGCAGCACACACTGATGGGTAATGAATATGGAAAATACCGATTTATTGCGAAATCCAAAGCGTTGATCACTTATGATATAGTCTGTTGGATTCGACCGCAGGTAGGTCTTTACACGTTGCTTTTCCTTGGTATGCTGTTGGATTAATTTGTGGAGGCGAGCCATGAAACCCAGCAGCTTGAATCCGTCCGCTTCAAAAGAAAAATCGTAGGGCTCATGACGCTCGTAATGCAATTCATTAAAGTACTGCGTATAAATGCGCTCCTGCTCAGCACTACAAAATACAATGATCGAATTGTTTTGCTGCAACAACTGTTGAAGAATCGGTATGGATCTACTCACGTGTCCCATTCCCCAATTTAGAGGAGAAAAGATGATTTTAGCATTAGAAATCTGTTCAGGTACAAGCATTTCTGTAAAAATAGAAACATAGATGCGAAAGTGTGGCTCGTTTTGGTTAATTTTGAAAAATAATCAAACACATATGAACGAAGGACAAGAATTTTTAAAATATGCGACTAAGCATGTAGGTTTAAGCAGCATGCACCTTGGACATTTTATTGAATCATCAATGACTCCCTATATCATCGAGGAGCGCCCAATGAACATGACCCAAATGGATGTGTTTTCTCGCTTGATGATGGATAGAATCATCTTTCTTGGGACAGGCATTAACGATCAAGTAGCCAATATCATCAATGCACAGTTGTTATTCTTGGAATCCTTAGACGCGAAAAAAGACATTCAGATTTATATGAATTCTCCGGGCGGGTCAGTTTATGCGGGCTTAGGCATCTATGACACCATGCAGTATATTCGTCCGGATGTTGCTACCATTTGCACAGGAATTGCAGCTTCTATGGGTGCAGTGTTGTTGTGTGCTGGGGCAGAGGGTAAACGAAGTGCTTTAAAGCATGCGCGCGTTATGATTCATCAACCCCTGGGCGGTGCACAAGGTCAAGCGTCAGACATTGAAATAACTGCTCGTGAGATTCAGAAATTAAAGAAGGAATTGTACGACATCATTGCAACACATTCTAAGCAAGATTATGAAAAGGTTTGGCAAGACTCAGACCGTGATTATTGGATGACATCGGAAGAGGCAAAAGCATATGGCATGGTGGATGAGGTGTTGTTGAGAAATCCAAAATAAGATGACATCGAAACGAGAATGTTCTTTTTGCGGGAATGAAATAATTCATCCGCATGTGTTGGTTTCTGGAGCTTCTGCGGTGATATGCGATGAATGTGTAATACAAGCGAAGCGAATTGTAGACAGTGAGTTGAATCGCAATCAAGTGGAATTACCCAAAGACCGCCCTGCGTTTAGTGCCTTAAAACCAAAAGAACTGAGTGCTAAGTTAGACGAGTTTGTGATAGGACAAAAAGAGGCAAAAAAAGTACTCAGTGTTGCTGTATATAATCACTACAAGCGTTTAGAAGCGAATCTGTTAGAGTCTGATGTTCAAATTGAAAAATCAAACATTGTATTGGTTGGAAGAACAGGGACCGGAAAAACACTATTGGCCAAAACCATTGCGAATCTTTTGGATGTGCCATTTTGTATTGCTGATGCCACGGTACTCACCGAAGCAGGATATGTAGGAGAAGATGTTGAAACGATCTTAACACGATTGTTACAGGCGGCAGACTATAACGTAGAAAAAGCACAACGGGGGATTGTATTTATTGACGAAATAGATAAAATTGCTCGTAAAAAGGATAATCCATCCATCACCCGAGATGTTTCGGGTGAAGGGGTGCAACAAGCCCTGTTGAAATTACTCGAGGGAACCATCGTAAATGTTCCCCCGCAAGGTGGACGAAAACACCCAGAGCAAAAGCTCATTCAACTCGATACTCGAAATATCCTGTTTGTTTGTGGTGGAGCATTCGACGGAATTGAGCGGTTAATTGCCAATCGAGTGAATAAGACGGCTATTGGGTTTTCAATGAAGGAAAAAGCCAGCGTTGAGCCCTTAGATTTGTTGAGCTATATTTCGCCAACAGATTTAAAGAATTATGGATTGATTCCAGAATTAATCGGGCGCTTCCCCGTGTTAAGTCATTTGGTTCCCCTTGACCGTGCTGCGCTTCGTCGCATCTTAACAGAACCCAAAAACGCTTTGATGAAACAATTCGTGAAAGTGTTTGAACTGGATGGAATTCGCCTCACCTTCGATCAATCCGTGTTGGATTTTATCGTAGATAAAGCCATAGAATTTGAATTAGGAGCCCGAGGATTACGTGCCATTTGTGAGGCGATTTTTATGGATGCCATGTATGAATTTCCTTCAACAAACAAGAAAAAGTTTCACGTTTCCTTAGAATATGCAGAAACCGTGTTTAATAAAGCTAAGGTCGCTAGATTATTTGCTGCGTAGTTTATTTTTATTGACGCGTTTATTACCTTTGCACTTCGTTTACAACATTTTACCAATATCATGAAAACAATTCAGTTTCGAGAAGCTTTAAGAGAAGCAATGTCCGAAGAAATGAGGAGAGATTCCTCCGTATTTTTGCTCGGGGAAGAAGTCGCCGAGTACAACGGCGCATATAAGGTATCCCAAGGTATGTTGGACGAATTTGGTCCAAAACGGGTTATTGATACCCCGATTGCTGAATTAGGCTTTGCCGGAATCGCTGTGGGTGCATCCATGAACGGACTGCGACCGATTGTTGAATTCATGACATGGAACTTCGCTATTCTTGCGGCGGACCAAATTATAAATTCGGCTGCGAAAATGTTGCAAATGTCAGGAGGGCAATACCATTGTCCTATTGTATTTCGCGGTGGAAATGGAACAGCGGGCCAGTTGGCAGCTACCCATTCTCAAAGCTTTGAAGCATTTTATGCCCATGTACCTGGCTTGAAAGTGATTACTCCATCCAATCCAGCAGATGCAAAAGGACTCTTGAAAGCAGCCATTCGCGACGAAGATCCTGTTGTCTTTTTGGAATCTGAGAAAATGTATGGGGATAAGGGAGAAGTCCCAGAAGGAGAGTATATCATTCCTATTGGTGTGGCTGATGTGAAACGTAAAGGAACCGATGTAACCATCGTTTCTTTTGGTAAAATTATCAAAGTGGCTTATGAAGCGGCTGAGGAATTGGCAAAAGAAAACATTCATGCTGAAGTGATTGACCTGCGTACAATTCGTCCACTTGATTATCACACGATTGTTGAGTCCATTAAAAAAACGAACCGGTGTGTGGTGCTTGAAGAATCTTGGCCTTTGGCAAGTATTTCTTCGGAAATCGCATATCACCTGCAGCGCTATGCCTTTGATTATTTGGATGCACCCGTAGAGCGCGTAACACAAACAGATACACCATTTGCGTTTTCTCCGACCTTAATTGATGAGGCCCTTCCAAATGTGGATCGCTTGATCAAAGCAGTTAAGCGGACCTTGTATCGATAATTAAAAAACTTATAAAACAAAAAAAGGGGCCGAAGCCCCTTTTTTTTGGTTGGTGGTAATTAAAGGACAATCAATTGTTTGGTGGCAGTAGAACCGTTGGTAGATTTAATCGTAACCATGTACATTCCGGCTTCCAAATCAGTTAACATAATCGTTTGGTAGTTTTGTATGGATCGATTCATCACTACTCGTCCGCTTTGCTCGATAACACTCAGCTTCATTCCAGATCCTTTCCAAGAAATTTTTACATTTCCGTAAGAAGGGTTAGGATATACATTAAGTGCAATGTCTTGAAGAGCAGATGTATTCGCAGTACTCTCATTCAGCACCTCCGTCGTTACTTCAGCACTACATCCGTTGTTGTCAGTTACAATTACTGAATAAACTCCTGCGCTTAAGTTGCTTAAATCTTCAGTTGTTTCTCCGTTAGACCATTCGTAGGTGTATCCTGGGGTTCCTCCAACTACGTTTAGATCGATGCTGCCCTCCATGTTACCCAAATCGGAAGTGGTAAGTGGATTTAAATCAATAGCAGTAGGCTCAGTAACCTCATATGAACCGCTCGTTGTACATCCATTCGCATCCGTGATTTGTACATAATAGGTCCCAGCAGTTAAGGTGGTGTTATGGTCTGTATTAGCACCGTTACTCCACTGGTACGTATAGCTTGGATTTCCACCTTCCACGGTTACTTGAACCGAACCGTTAGTTCCTCCGTTGCAGCTTACATTATTCGTACTTGCTTGTTGGATTGCTGGGGTTCCGTTGCTAACAAGTGCC